>NZ_DJUM01000053.1:38777-141068 GCF_002440475.1 Exiguobacterium sp. UBA6282
ATGCCGGCATTATTGACGACACAATCCAGTTGACCGAACGCATCAATCGTTTGTTTGATCATCTGTTTGACAGCATCCGCTTCAGCGACATTCGCTTGAATCGCGAGTGCTTCACCGCCTGCTTCCTTGATTTCACGGACGACAGCTTCCGCCTTGTCCGTGCTTCCTGCATAGTTGACGACGACACGGAAACCATCTGTTGCCAATCGCTTTGCGATGGCAGCTCCGATACCGCGTGACGCGCCAGTGACGAGTGCTACTTTACTCAACGAATTCCCTCCGCTTCCAATTGCTCAAGTGTCGTGATGCTGATGATTTTCGCATCTTTTTTGATTCGTTTCACGAGACCGCTAAGTGGAGATGACGGACCGAACTCGATGAACGTATCCGCACCCTCTTCGATGAGACGCTCGACGCATGATTCGAACCGGACCGGCGAATAGAGTTGCTGAACGAGCAAACGAATCAATTCGTCTGGTTGATCGTGAAATGCACAATCAACGTTCGAGATGAATTTCGTCTTCGCCGCTTTAAACGGTGATGATACGAGAATATCTTCGAATCGTGGTGCGAAAGGTGTCATGAGCGACGAATGGAACGCACCCGAGACATCAAGTGGTAAGACTCGTTTTGCTCCGAGCTCTTTCAACTTCGCTGTGGCAGATTCGACCGCCGCGATTTGTCCAGAGATGACGAATTGTCCAGGGCAGTTGTAGTTGGCGATTTGAACGATTTCTCCCGTTGCCGCAATTGATTCAACCGCGTGATGGGCTGCCTCGACATCATTCATGCCAATGACTGCTGCCATCGTTCCACCCGTGACTTGATTCATGAGTTTTCCGCGTTCGCGGACGAGATAGACGGCTTCAGACGGTGTGATGACAGAAGCTGCGACGAGCGCGCTATATTCTCCAACACTGTGTCCGAGTACGAAATCAGGTGTATGTCCTTGTGCTGCGTACTGCTGTGCGAGTAATGCACTGTGTGCGACGATGGCTGGTTGAGCGATATCCGTCGCTTTCAATTCATCCTTCGTCCCTGTCGTCATCAGCGTCGTCAGATCCAGACCAATTCGCGTTCCGAGGTCAGCGAGTGCTTGGCGTGTCTCGTCTTGCGTGATGAGCGTCTGTCCCATTCCAGGCGTCTGTGACCCTTGTCCCGGAAACATCCAAACTGTTTTCCCCATCTCGTCTCACTCCTTCTTAACGTGCTTCAGTTGCTTTCGCCTGAACGATTTTGGCAACGACTTCTTGTTCGACCATCTTTTCAGCTTGAACGAGCGCTCTGCTGAATGCATAGGCATTACTTGATCCATGCGCCTTGATGACCGGAGCCGCAATACCGAATAGTCCGGCACCACCATATTCTTCATAGGCGAGCAACTGCTTCATTTTTTTCAACTTCGGTTTCAGTACGAGAGCGGCGAGCTTTGATGTCCACGAGCTCATGAATTGTTCTTTCATGACACCCATGATCATACTGGCTGCCCCTTCAGTACTCTTAAGTAACGTGTTGCCGGCAAAACCTTCCGTAACGATGACATCGACGTCACCGCTCATCGCTTCTCTCGCCTCGACGTTCCCAACGAAATGAATCGGTGCTGTCTCAAGTAGCGGATACGTTTCCTTCGTCAATGCATTCCCTTTACCGGCTTCTGATCCGATATTCAGGAGCCCGACTTTAGGATGTGTGATACCGCGAACTTGTTCTGCGTAGACAGACCCCATGATGGCATAATCGAGCAAATGCTCTGCCTTCGCATCCGGGTTGGCGCCGACATCTAAGATGACGACACCCTTCCCATTACGTGTCGGGAAAGTCGGGGCCAGTGCAGGACGGTCAACTCCTTCGATCCGACCGATGACGAACAATCCGGCAGTCATGAGCGCTCCCGTGTTGCCTGCTGAAATCAAGGCATCTGCTTCTCCTGATTTCACCAGGTTTGCAGCCACAACGAGTGAGCTATCTTTCTTGCGGCGAATGGCACGTACCGGTTCATCTTCTCCGGTGATGACGGATGCTGCGTGGACGATCGTCACGCGCGGATCCTCGATTGTGTATGAGCGTAACTTCAACTCATCTCCGACTAGTCGGATATCGATGTTGTCGTTTGGACGTTCTGCCAGATAGGCAACGACCCCTTCTACGATGGCACGGGGTGCATGGTCGCCCCCCATGGCGTCAACTGCTAAAATCATTTCGATTCCTCCTTACTACTTCGATACACTGTGAATTCGCCGATAAAGACACATTCTTCACCGACATAACTCTCTACCGTGATGTCAGAACGCCCATCTTGGCGATGGGAACTGACGAATGCCTTCGCGACGACGCGTTCTCCGACGTGGACGGAGCGTGTGAACTGAACGTTCGCACGGGTCGTTAACGCGAGTTCATCATCGATGAGCGCAATCGCAAGCGAGTTCGCCTGTGCGAACAAGATATGTCCACGGGCGATTGCATTTCGACTAAACGCATGTTCCGGCAAAACCTCAAGGATTGAGATGGCAGATGTATCAAGTTTCAGGTCAATCATATCACCAATGACTTCATTTTCAGTCAACGTACGCACATCATCCAGGCGTTCAGTCGCGACATGTTTAATTCGCTCCCGTAATTCCGGAATTTTTAATTCCATCCGGTCCAGACGAATCGTCTGGATACTGACACGAAATCGTGTCGCCAGCGCTTCATCCGTGATGAACGGATTTTGCTCGATCGTCTGTAATAATTCTTGTTGTCTCTGTTTTTTAGGTACCCGCATGTACGTTCCTCCCACAAGAAGGATGACTACTATTATTACCTGGTACTAACAGTAGTATATATCCCTTGTTGTTCACTTTCAAGTATTATTCGATTCTTTCTCCTTCAAGAAGCCCTTGCCGTTCGATATATTCACGTAAGACATCGTATTCCGGCGCTTGCCAAAAAGCATCCGATCGCAGTAATCGGACTGCATCTTGTCGGGCCGTTTCCATGACTTGAATATCAAGTGCTGGATCGGTTAAGACGAATCTCGGTAATCCACTTTGTTCGGTACCAAAGAAATTTCCGGCTCCGCGCAGTTTCAAATCCTTTTCCGCTAGCTTGAAGCCATCATTCGTTTCCGTCATCGTTTTAATACGTTCCTTCCCTGTGTCAGAAGATGGATCAGCGATCAAAATACAGTATGACTGAGCATCGCCTCGTCCGACGCGTCCTCTTAATTGATGTAATTGAGCTAGCCCAAAGCGTTCTGCATCATGAATGACGATGATCGATGCATTCGGAACGTTCACGCCGACCTCGACGACCGTCGTCGAAACAAGAATTTGAACGGTGTTGTCCTTGAACGCCTGCATGACCTCGTCTTTTTCTGAAGAAGTCAAGCGCCCATGCATCAAACCGACATGATAGGGCTTGAACCGCTCGGTCAATGTCGCATGTAATTCGATCGCATTTTGAACTTCGAGTGATTCGGATTCCTCGATCAATGGCGTGATGACGTAGGCTTGTCGACCTTGCGACAATTCTTTCTCGACGAACCCGAAAACGCGTTCCATCTGTTGCGGTTTCGCCCAGTAGGTCTCGATTTCCTTTCGTCCCGCCGGCATCTCATCGATGATCGAAACATCCATATCTCCAAAGACCGATATCGCAAGCGTACGCGGAATCGGTGTCGCTGTCATATATAATACATCTGCCTGTTCGGCTTTCGCGCGCAATCGTTTCCGTTGTTCGACACCGAAGCGATGTTGTTCATCGGTGATGACGAGGTGTAATGCCTTGAACTGAACGGTGTCTTGAATCAGCGCATGTGTTCCGACCAAGACGTCGATCTCTCCTGTCACGAGGGCTTCTAGCAAGTGCGCACGCGCTTTCCCTTTAACGGAACTCGTCAGCAGACCGACACGAATCCCAAGTGGTTCAAGCAATGGGGCAAGCGACGCTGCATGCTGTTCCGCTAAAATTTCGGTCGGCACCATCAAAGCGCCTTGTCTTCCCGCACGAACCGTCGCGAACAAGGCGATGGCAGCGATGACGGTCTTCCCGCTTCCGACATCCCCTTGCAGCAACCGATTCATTCGTTCGCCGCGACCGATGTCGTCTAGGATCTCTTTTGTCACACGTTGCTGGGCACCTGTCAGCGGAAACGGCAGGCTCTTGATGAAATTCGCGATATCCGTTTCATGTAAAGGCAAGGCCATCCCTCGACCTTTCCGTCGTCCAAGACGTAACGCCTGTAATTTCAGCTGGAAATAGAGGCACTCCTCGTAGACATAACTGCGACGAGCAGCCGTCAACTCTTGTCGATTCGTTGGGAAATGAAGCGACTTCAACATCGTCATCCGGTCTTGCAACCGATACGTCTTCCGGATGCTATCCGGGATTCGTTCAGCTAATGCCTCAGTCTCCTTGAACGCCAAGTCGACGACGCGTCGGAATGTCTTCATCCGCATGTCACCCCGGAGCGAGTAAACGGGTGTCAATTCGCCTTCGATTGCCCCGAATTGCAATTCCGTCGCAGAGATCGTCATCCGGTGTAAATCCCACTTGCCACTGACAGTCACTTCTGCTCCGAGTTGCAATTGGTCTTTGTAGAATGCCCGGTTGAACATCGTTACGGTCACACTATACCGTTCTTCAACGAGCAGACGGAACGTTAAACGATTCTTTCCTTTGCCATAATAGCGCACAAGTGGTTCAGACTGGACTTGACCCGTGAACTTGACTTTATCCTCATGGATTGCTTCCGTTAGACTTCCCGTCACGAAGTCGTCATAACGAAACGGGACGTGCTCGAGCACGTCCGCAACGGTGAGAATATTCATCTCTTCTAGTTTTTTCGCCAAATCCCGTCCGACACCTTTTAATGTCTTGACGTCACGTGATGGATTCATTCGATAACTCTCCGAAGATTTTCGCTTCGAGCCAGCGACCCGTCGGCGTATTCGCGAGTCCACCTTTTGCTGTCTCGCGAAGCGCAGACGGCATCATCTGACCAATCTCATGCATGGCTGAGATGACTTCATCACACGGAATCCGTGACGTGATTCCTGCGAGTGCCATGTCGGCAGCGACAACAGCATTCGCCCCGCCCATCGCATTGCGTTTCACGCATGGCACTTCGACGAGTCCTGCGACAGGATCACAGACGAGTCCGAGCATGTTCTTCAGTGCGATCGCAAAGGCATGTGCTGACTGATCCGGTGTTCCGCCCGCCATCTCAACGATGGCAGCAGCTGCCATCGCTGTTGCTGAACCAACTTCTGCCTGACAGCCACCAGCCGCTCCGGAGATCGACGCATTGTTCGCGACGACGAAGCCGAATGCACCGGATGTGAATAAGAAGCGTAGCATTTGCTCACGCGTTGGGTTTAAGCGATCTTTGACCGCAAATAACGTACCTGGCACGACGCCGGCACTCCCTGCCGTTGGTGTCGCACAAATTTTTCCCATCGCAGCATTGACTTCATTCGTTCCGATTGCTTTACTAACGGCGTCCAGTAATAAATCACCGGATAATCCTTTACCTGAAGCACGGTACCGCTGGAGTAAGACAGCATCTCCACCAGTTAAACCTGTCACCGATTGGACACCGTCGCCATCAAGTGAACGAGCGACCGCATCTTCCATCACTTGTAGGTTTCGTTCCATCATCGCATAGACTTCATCTCGCTCCAAATGACGAACCGTCATCTCTTGTTCGATCATGACTTCCGAAATTGGAATATTTCGTTCCGTCGCGATGGCGACGAGTTCTTTAACGGATTTAAACATTTCTTCACTCTCCCATCATGACGGCACGCTCGACTTGAGGTAACCGATCGATTTCTTCCAACACTTCTGCCGTTATCCGGTCATCAATCTCAATTGCCATAAGTGCTTGTTTTCCTTTTTCGTGCCGTGATACTTCCATATGCCCGATGTTGATTTCGTAATCAGCCAAAATGCTCGTCACGGCTGCAATTGCTCCGAACCGGTCATGGTGTAAGACGACAAGTGCCGGTCCCCCACCGGACAAACGAAGCGGTACGCCATTTAATTCCGTGATTTCAATCGTTCCCCCACCAATTGAAATACCGACCAATTCAAACTCTTCTACTCCATTCGTCAAATGGACACGAGCCGTATTCGGATGATCCGTCAACGCTTCACTCGTCTCGAAATGAATCTCAATCCCTTTCGACTTCGCGATATCGATCGATTGCGGAATCCGGTCGTCAAACGTATCGTATCCGAGAACACCGCCGATGATGGCGACATCCGTTCCATGTCCACGATACGTATCAGCGAATGAACCGTAAAACGTGATGTGGATGACAGTAGGCGTTTCCCCGAATAATTTACCCGCCATCAATCCAATCCGTGCAGCCCCTGCTGTATGCGAGCTCGATGGACCAACCATGACTGGTCCGATGATGTCAAAGACGCTACGATATTTCATTTCTTTTCCCCTCTCTATGAAACAAACGAAATCCCACCTCTATTATCGCAGATGGTGGGATTCGTGAAAAGGCTAGTCGCCCTTTTTCAGTATGATGGTTTTATTCGACGCTTAAAATGTACGAATAAAGTGGTTGTTTGCCGTCGTGGACTTCCACTTCAGCATCCGGATTAACCGATTCGATGTACGCGACGAGGTCGTCGACTTCTTCTGTCGAAACGCCTTCACCGTAAAGAACTGTGATGATTTCGTCGTCCTCTGTGACGAGTGTATCGACCAGTTTCTTGACAGCACCAAGACTCGAAGTGTCCGTAGCGACGATTTGTTTTTCAGCAATCGCCATGTGATCGTCTTTCTTGATTTCAACACCATCAATATTCGTATCACGAACGGCATATGTGACTTGACCCGACTTCACAGCTGCGATCGCATCCTCCATGTGTGCTTCGTTCTCTTCAACAGTCGCTTCAGGATTATAGACGATCGTCGCCGCCAAACCTTGTGGGACTGTCTTTGATTTCACGACAGTTACGCCACAATTCGCAACAGAAGCTGCTTGTTCAGCGGCCATGATGATGTTCGAGTTGTTCGGATAAACATAGACATGTTCAGCGTGTGCATCCTCGATCGCCTTGACGATGTCTTCCGTTGACGGGTTCATCGTTTGTCCGCCTTCGATGACGACACTGACACCGAGTGATTTAAAGAGTTCACTGATACCTTCACCCATTGCGACTGTCACGAGGGCTGCTTTCGCTTTTGTCTTCGGTGCAGCGACTGGAGTGACTTGGTTCGCGCCCTCTTCTTCGAGGATCGTCGAGTGTTGTTGACGCATATTTTCAATCTTAACAGCAACGAGCTCACCGAAACGTTGTCCTTTTGTGATGACTTCTCCTGGCGTTTCGACGTGGACGTGAACTTTAAGGAGCTCTTCGTCCGCGACGACGAGCAACGAATCACCGAATTCCGCTAATTCGTTCCGGAATGCTTCTTCACTGAACGGCGCATTTGCTAACTTGTCATCTTGGAAGCGAACCATGATTTCCGTACAGTAGCCGTAATGGATCTCTTCTGTCGACATGAAGCTTTGAGCCGATTTATGATGCTCTGCTTCGACGAGTGCTTCCATGACTGGCGCATGTGGCTTATCAAGTTCTTTTCCTTCGAGTGTCGCGAGGAATCCTTCATAGATACAGACGAGACCTTGACCACCTGAATCAACGACACCAACTTCTTTTAATACAGGAAGAAGGTCAGGAGTTCCGTCAAGCGATACTTTCGATGCTTCGACGAGTTGACGCATCAACTCTAAGAAATCCGTCGTCGTTTCAGATTGTGCGATAGCAGCGACAGCTGTCTCACGGGCAACTGTCAAGATCGTTCCTTCGACCGGTTTCATGACTGCTTTGTATGCTGTATCGACACCTTTTTGTAACGCATCAGCGAACTCTTTCGTATCAATCGTTGCTTTTCCTTCGATTGATTTCGAGAATCCACGGAACAATTGACTTAAGATGACGCCAGAGTTTCCGCGCGCCCCCATCAATAATCCACGTGCGAAGACGTTTGCGACTTCCGATACAGAATCCGAAGTGGATTTACCTGCTTCTTTTGCACCTGAAGTCATCGTCAAATTCATGTTCGTTCCCGTATCACCATCTGGCACAGGGAAGACGTTCAATGAATCGACGAAATCTGCGTTTTGATAAAGATTCGCCGCGCCATTTTGAATCATCTTGACTAACTGCGCTCCTGTTAAACGATCTACACTCACTAAAGTTTCCTCCTCTATTCCCGCCTTAGACATTCGTCAAGCGGACTCCTTGGACAAAGATGTTCACAGATGTCACGTCAAGACCTAGTGCCTGACTGAGCGTGTATTTCACGCGACTCTGTACGTTGTTCGCCACCTCTGAGATTTTCGTTCCATAGCTTACGATGATATGCATATCGATATGGACCTGCTCTGAAGCCTGTCGAACGATGACACCGCGTGCAAAGTTCTCACGTTTTAAGAGTTCAGCAAGACCATCCTTGATTTGAGACTGGGATGCCATACCAACGACACCAAAACATTCCATTGCTGCGCCGCCCGCAAGTTGCGCGACGACATCATTATCTACATCAATCTTTCCATAGGTCGTTTTCATCTCGATCGCCACCTGAGTAGCCCCCTTTGAATATTGTATTCTTCTCATAATTCTACTATAAGGACCTACTATTGAAAAGTCGCCGTACTGACTATACAATGAATAAGTGAAAAATAGTAGCGGTCAAATGAACTTTTACCATCATCCTCATCCATTATTTTAAATTTCGAGGTTGTCTGTCAAGTTTTTTTCTTGTCAGCTACTTTTTTTATGTTGCAACCGCCCTGACACCATGCTAAGATAGCAAAGTGTCTATTAGGACGAACGCAAAACAACATAAAAGGAGGCGGAACGCATGGCACGTAAATGCTACGTTACTGGGAAATCGCCAAAGTCGGGTAACAACCGTTCACACGCATTGAACAAAACAAAACGTACTTGGGGAGTCAACGTACAAAAAGTACGTATCCTCGTCGACGGTAAGCCGAAAAAGGTTTGGGTTTCAGCTCGAGCTCTTAAATCAGGTAAAGTCGAACGCGTATAAGGCGCAACCACCGGATGGGAATCTTCCCTTCCGGTTTTTTTATGCCCTCATTTATTTTTCTCATAAACTAATTGTCGCTTTTATTGAAAACGCTTACAATAGGAACGTACTTTATTTTGTCAGAATTGGGGGAAGTCATCATGCAACTCAAACGAGAGATGACGAGTCGACACCTGTTCATGATTTCACTCGGCGGAATCATCGGAACAGGCTTATTTTTAGGGTCAGGGTTAACGATTTCACAAGCAGGACCTCTCGGGGCGGTCCTCAGTTACATCGTGGGTGGGACCATCATGTATCTGACGATGTTATGTCTAGGAGAATTAGCGGTCTATCTGCCGGTCTCGGGGTCATTTCAGACCTATACGACCCGCTTCATCGGACCAGGAATCGGCTTTGCCGTCGGTTGGATTTATTGGCTCGGNNGTGACGGTGGCACTCGAAATTACAGCTGCCGGCAGTTTGATGGACCGCTGGTTTCCGAACGTACCCGTTGTCGTCTGGTGTACCGTCTTTACGGTCTTACTGTTCGGTCTGAACGCCGTCTCCGCCAAAGCATTCGGTGAAGCTGAATTCTGGTTCTCGAGTTTGAAGGTCCTCGCGATCCTGTTCTTCATCATTCTAGGTGGCGCTGCTTGGTTCGGCTGGTTACCGATGGAAGCAGATCGCCCAACATCGTTATTTGCGAACTTTACGGCAAGCGGTTGGTTTCCGAACGGAATTCTCGGTGTCTTGACGACGATGATTGCCGTCAACTTCGCCTTCCAAGGAACGGAATTGATTGGTGTTGCGGCTGGGGAGTCCGACACGCCCGAAAAATCGATTCCAAAAGCGATCCGCAATACAGTCTGGCGGACGTTCATCTTCTTCGTCTTATCGATTACGATCGTTGGTGCATTAATTCCGTATGAAACAGCTCGCGGAGTCAGCAGTCCGTTCATCATGGTCTTTGATGCGATCGGTATTCCGTACGCTGCTGATTTGATGAACATCGTCGTCTTGACGGCACTGTTGTCCGTCGGAAACTCCGGATTATATGCGGCGACTCGGATGTTATGGGCAATGGCGCAAGAAGGGATGATTTCAAAGAAATTATCTTACGTCAATGCACGTGGTGTGCCGATGCGGGCGTTGCTCTTTACGATGATGTTCGCGATGTTATCGCTTCTGACCGCATTTTTCGCAGAAGATACCGTCTTCATTTGGCTCTTGTCCTTAGCCGGACTCGGGGCTCAAGTCGGCTGGATTTCAATCTCTGCTTCGCAGCTTGCATTTCGTCGTCAGTTCGTCCGAAACGGACACGATGTATCCGAACTGAAATTCAAGACACCACTCTATCCGGTGTTACCACTGATTTCGTTGACACTTAACGTCGTCGTCCTCGTCAGTCTTGCGTTTCAAGCGGATCAACGAATCGCTCTATACATCGGTGTTCCTTTCTTCCTTGTCATGTGGGGAAGTTATCATCTCTTCGTCAAAGGAAAACATCTATCCGCTCAAAGCGACATCCGTGTCGCCCCTTCTCAACTCGAAGAATAATTTCATCTAAAAAGAGGCCGCGGAGTCATCCACGGCCTCTTTCCTATGATTGTGCTATTCCTTAAGCGTCCGCATCATCAATAGTTCTCCTTGATGGAGCTCTACCTTCGCTTCTGACGCACACCATTCATTACTGACGGTCAAGGAACCTCCGACCGGTACTGGATGTGCATCAAGTGGATATTTGACTCCGGATAAGCTTAAAGTCGATGGTACGAGTGGAATGAACGAAAGATAATGATAGCTCCCTGCTTCGACTGCATACGTTCCCTCAGCCAAGTATCGTACCTCTTCTCGTTTCGTCACGAGTCGTGCCTCTGGGTATCGCTTCAATAGATATACATTTTGGACGGTCATGTCGAGCCGCCCACCTGTCGCCCCGATAATGAAGGTATCCTCAAACTGTTTCTCCTCTGAGACTGTACGAAGTGCCAGTTCGAGATCCGTTTCATCTTTCTCGGCCGGATGAACGATTGCCCCTTCTGGTACATAACCAAGCGAATCAAAATCACCAATCGTCAGGTCGCATGTCAGCCCAAACGATTCAATCGTCTGAACACCACCGTCGACACCGACGATAAAATCACCTGGCTGACAAAACGTCCGTAAATCCGGCGCTTCTTCTCGCGGACCGGCACAGACGAGAATCGCCCGCATCTCAGACGCCTCGTGCCGAATAACGGAGTAAGCGTGGCGCAGTCGTAAATAAAAGACCCGCAACGACACCACAAAGAACGTAAGACGGTNNTAGTAAACGTGGCGCAGTTGTAAAGAGGAGACCCGCGACGACACCGCATAAAACATAAGATGGTACCATGTATGTCGCGTTATAAATCAATGAATACGGTACGACTGGACCTTCGGCATACTCGGCAAAAAAGACGATTCCACTGATGACATGACAGATATAACGGAGTCCTGCGCCTAATAACGTCGCCAGGAGAACGAACGCCATCAAGCTTTTCTTTTGTCCATTGCGTGCGGCTAGTCTGACTTGACGCGCGAACAGACCACTTAATCCGACGACACCATACGCAATCGTATAGTCAAGCATCGGTTGAACGATCGTCAAGACTTGTGGAGCGAACATCAATTGAATCGTACCGACAAGCGCTCCCGTGACGACCCCTCCGACGACCCCGTGGCGAAATGCCATGACGAAGATCGGTAACATCGCTAAGCTGATTGAACCGCCTTGTGGCATTTTAAATGGAATCAGTAAATCAAAGACGACTCCGAGACTGGCGAAGATGGCAATTTCCATCATCATTTGTAACCGTTTCATGCTATTTTCCTCCTTCATTGTACGAGAGGACGCAAAAAGGCAGTACGACGAACGCCGTACTGCCTGCGTGCGCCACATCCCTACGTCCGTTTGAACGGAACAGGTTCGAAGGGTTAAAGTCTAAAAGACTCCTCTCAGCCGCTTTTCAAGCGACACCCCTTGCGGTCATCATATTTCGTTTTCTCGTTCTTATTATACGGCAGCCCCTTGACGAATGCTAGTAATCGCTTCCGCATAATCTGGTGCATTGTAGATTGCTGATCCTGCGACGAGAACGTTCGCACCGTTATCGATGCAAAGCTTTGCCGTTTCCGGATTGACGCCACCGTCAATCTCGATTTCAAATGTCAGACCGCGATCTGCTTTCATTTGCGCAAGTGATGCGAGTTTTGGCATGACACGCTCGATGAAGGCTTGTCCACCGAAGCCCGGATTGACCGTCATCAATAAGACCATATCGACATCCTCAAGGACGTGTTCAATCGTTGATAATGGCGTATGGGGATTCAAGACGACTCCTGCCTTTGCGCCCGCTGCTTTGATTTGTTGCAAGACACGATGGACATGATTCGTCGCTTCGACGTGGAACGTCACGATGTCCGCCCCTGCTTTGACGAAATCCTCGACGAAACGTTCTGGCTGGTCGATCATCAAATGGACATCGAGAATCATATCCGTCTTTTGACGTAAGCTGCTAAGCACAGGTAATCCAAATGAGATGTTCGGTACGAACTGACCGTCCATGACATCAAAATGGATATAGTCCGCGCCTGCTGCTTCGACTGCTTTAACATCGCGTTCGAGATTCGCAAAATCTGCTGATAAGATAGATGGTGCAATTTTAATCATCTTCAATACCTCCGGGCTCGATTCTTGATTTCGTCTATAAACATACCATAGTTCTCATAACGAGAGGACATGATTTCTTGGGCTTCGACGGCTTCCTTGACGGCACAACCGGGTTCATTCAAATGCAAGCAACCTCGGTATTTGCAATCATCTTGTACAGCCACGAATTCAGGGAAACTCCACCGTACATCCTCGATTTCCATATCATACGGAAAATCGAGGTTCGAGAAACCTGGCGTATCGGCAATCAATCCTTCGGCAAGCGGCATTAATGTGACGTGGCGCGTCGTATGACGTCCGCGTCCGAGTGATTTCGAGATGGCACTTGTTTCTAAATCAAGAGAGGGCTCCAGTGCATTGAGCAATGAACTTTTCCCGACACCGGATTGTCCGGCAAGAACGCTCGTTTTCCCGGCCAGTAACGGACGGACTTGTTCAACACCTGTCAATGTCTCACTTGATGTCTCGATGACCGTATAACCAATCTTCCGGTAAGCGGCAATTGCCTCTCTAACTGCAGGACCTTTGACATCATCAAGCAAGTCCATCTTCGTTAACAGGATGACGGGTTGGATTTCCTTCGCTTCGATCAAGACGAGGAAACGATCGAGCAAGTGCGCTGAAAAATCAGGTTCTGCAGCCGAGACGACAAGCAACGCTTGATCGATATTCGCGACAGGCGGGCGTACTAAAAAGTTGTCCCGCTCCTTCACTTCGAGAATATACCCGGTCTCACTTTCGATATGAAGCACGACTTCGTCTCCAACGACTGGACTGATGCCGCGTTTTCGGAAATTCCCTCTTGCCCGTGAACGGACCTCTCCTTCTGGTGTCATGACATCATAAAAGCCACCCTGCAGGCGTATGATCGTTCCTTCTCGATTCTCTTCGATGCGTTGTTCCGTCATCCTATGCACTCCTTTTTCATCACATTCACTGTGCGTCTTTTGCTTGATTGTACGTGATGGTTTTTGAACGATACACTGTATCGTCTTTATAAATCGTAATCTTGCCTTCTTCTCCCGGATCAATCGTCACCGGCACGTCGAATGTCTCATCTTGGTCAATTGATTCCTCGATGACGGTCCGCTTCCCTTTCGCATCTTCCGTCTCAATCCGGATGACTTGTTTCGGTGGTTCCTCGTCCTCGTTCTCGCTGACCGCGTCATAGACGACCTTTTCAGGGAACGTCGCTGTCAACGTTTTTTCTTCCTCACCTTTTGAGATGAAGACCGTCACGGAGTCGTTCGGTTCGACTTGAGTCCCTGCTTGTGGGAATTGACGGATAACTTGATCGAGTTTCACGTCGCTAGAAAATTCTTGCTCGAACGTTCCATCGAGCCCTTTTTCGTCCAGGTAGGCTTTTGCTTCGTCACTCGATAAGTTCGTCAAATCCTTCAACTCGAAAGAAGATGTTCCTTCCGAGACGGTGATCGTAATCGTTTGTTCTTTCGCGATGACCTCCGTACCAGCCGAGATCGATTGCCGGATCACATTACCTCGCTCGATTTCATCCGACTTTTCACGTTCGACCTCGACTTTAGCGAATCCAGCCTCTTTTAGCGTCTCAATCGCCTCTTTTTCAGCGTCATCTGTCACATCCGGTACTTCGACCGGAGCACTTCCGGTAGAGACGACCAAGTTGACTGTCGAGCCCTTTTTCACCTGCGCGTTTTCACGCGGTGTCTGACTGATGACGTCTCCCTCATCGACCGTATCACTGTTTCGTTCTGTCGTCTCAACGACGAATCCAAGTTTCTCAAGCTTCGTTTCCGCTTCATCTCCATCCGTTTTGACGACGGACGGTACCGTAACGGTAGGATCCGGCCACATCGCAAACGTCGTAGCCGCTCCACCGAGTAATACAAGTAATAATAGGATGACCCACCAGCGTTTTTTCTTTTTCTTTTCTGACGGTTTCGGTTGAACGGTCGTGACGACAGGTGTGTCCGGTTCCGCTTTTGATTCTTCTGGCACTTGTACAGGTGATAAGACCATCGTCTTTTCCATCTCATCCTCTTCTGCACCTCGGATGCCTTCACTTGCTCGTTCGTCAGACAACGCCGTCACCATATCTGCCTTAAAGGCTGCGACGGACTGCTGACGGTCATGCGGTGCTTTTGCGAGCGCCTGCATGATACAGTTCTCAAGCGCTTGTGGCACTTTCGGATTCAAGACGGATGGACGACGCGGTGTATCTTGCAGATGCTTCAAAGCGATCGCAACCGGTGAATCACCCTCGAACGGGACTTGTCCTGTCACAAGTTCGTATAAGACAGCACCAAGCGAATAGATATCCGACTTCTCATCGGCAAATTTACCTTTTGCTTGTTCTGGCGAGAAGNNGCACGGACCCAAGGACAGACATCGTATGCGTCAACGTCGCATTCGACATCGCCACAGCGATTCCGAAATCCGTTACTTTGACGGTACCATCCTCTCGAATCAACATGTTTTGCGGTTTGATATCGCGATGGATGATTCGGTGTGCATGGGCATGATCGATCGCATCACAAATTTGAGCGATGATATCGACGGCCTGCGGCACAGGTAATGCTTGATTTTCACAAAATGTCTTTAATGTCATACCATCGATATACTCCATGACGATGTAATAGATGGCATCTTCTTCGCCTACATCATAGACGGCAACGATGTTTGGATGATTCAAGCTGGTAGCAGCATGCGCTTCACGTTCGAATCGACGAATGAACTGTTCGTCATGCGAAAATTCAGTCCGTAAAATCTTAATGGCAACATGACGCTTTAAAATCTCATCATAGGCTTGATAGACATTCGCCATCCCGCCACTTCCAACTAGCCGTTCTATGCGGTAGCGGTCATTTAATCGATCTCCGTATCGCATATTCAGACCCTCTTTCTTTCTTTGAACCGGATGGCGGCAATCGTAATATTATCCGCGCCTCCTCGAGCATTCGCTTCTTTCACCAATTGTCCGACGATCTCATCAAGCGGATCATCCCGTAAGATGATTTGTTCAATGACATCATCTGGCACTTCATCGGTCAACCCGTCGCTACACACAAGGACGAGGTCATAGTCTGGAGCATCTCTTACTTGAATGTCGACTTCGACCGTTTCGTTCGAGCCGACCGATCGTGTGATGACATTTTTACGTGGATGATTTTCGACTTCCTCGTCCGAAAGCTCTCCCATTTGTCGTAACATGTTGACGTAAGAATGATCATCCGTCAATTGTTTTAACGCCGTACCTTCAAGAGCATAGACCCTACTGTCTCCAACATGACCGATGACGAGCAAATCCTCGACCCAGCACACACAGGCAATGGTCGTTCCGACGATCGCAAGTTGTTCTTCTTTTGAAAACTGAAGAATCCGGGCATTCGCTTCGGCTACACGTTGTTCTATCCATTCGGACAATTCCATCGGGCGATTTGGCATGAGGGAAAAGGATGCTTCAAATACCTCGCGAACGATCGCACTTGCGATATCGCCAGCAGCGTGACCTCCCATACCATCCGCAACGACAGCAAGACCACGTTCAGCGTTCCCGATGAGTAATACCGTATCCTCATTTTTAGTCCTGACTTTCCCAGTGGTCGAAAGGTGAGCTAACTCCATGACAGTCCTCCGTTCGTATCAATCTTCTCGTTTCTTAAACGCGGCAATGTAGAAGCCATCCGTTCCGACTGTCGTCGGTAACAACTTGAGTTCTGCTCGATTCCCAATCAGATGTCGCACGGATTCTGGCATGCGTTCCGCGAAAGATGCATCAAAGTCAAAACCCTGATCGAGAATGAACGCTGTCTGCTCCTCGTTTTCGGTCGGATCAATCGTACAAGTCGAATAGACGAAGATTCCACCTTTTTTAACGAGTGGTAAGACAGATGTCAAGATGTCTCGTTGAATTTTTGGGAGTTGCTCGAGTTGTTCTGGACGTTTCGTCCATTTGATATCCGGTTTTCTCCGAATGACACCAAGTCCTGAACAAGGTGCATCGACAAGAATCCGGTCAAAGGATTCGCTTTCGAAGCGTTCCCCTGCTTTACGGGCATCTAACGCTTCTGCTCGAACAGTCGTAAGACCTAATCGTGTCGCTTGCTGTTCAATCAATTTAATCTTATGTGGATGAAGATCAAGTGCCTGTAGTGTACCCGTCGTCAAACCTTCAGCAATATGCATCGCTTTCCCACCAGGTGCGGCACAGCTGTCGAGTACATGATCGGATGCTTCTGCACCAAGCGCACGGGCGACGAGCATTGAGCTCTCATCCTGAAGAGAAAGATACCCACGGTCAATCAGATCAGTTTTTTGGACGCTTCCTCGTTCGATTTCGAGACCGTCCGGCGCGACCGTAGATGGTTTTGCCGTCACACCTTGATCGAGTAGAAGCTCGATTGCTTCCTCCCGCGTCGTTTTCGTGCGATTGATGCGGACCGTGACCGGTGCCGGTGTGTTATTTAATTGACAGATCTGAAGCGTTTCTTCCGGACCAAACAGTTCGATCCAGCGTTCGACGAGCCACTGCGGGTGACTCGTTTCAATGCTGATTCGTTTTGCAGCAGGCTCAATCTCAGCGAAATGAGGCATTCCCGCCCGTAATACATTCCGTAGCACTCCGTTGACAACTTTCGAGACATGGACTTTCCCACGTTTTTTAGCAATTTCAACGGCTTCATGAATGACGGCATGATCCGGTACACGATCGAGATAAAACAACTGATAGACACTCATTCTTAACAATGGGCGCATGAATGGATCAAGTTTTTTCTGTTTCGCTAAATATGGTTCTAAAATATAATCAAGCGTCAATTCACGACTGAGCGTCCCGTAAACGAGTTCCGTGAACAAGCCGACATCTGACGCCGAGATGGCGCGTTTTTCAAGCATTTGGTGGACCGTAATTGTTGAGAAGGCGCCACCTTGTCCGATTTTCATCAGTGTCGTTACTGCTGCGTCGCGTACATTCATGCGTTCTCACCTACTTGTTGTCCGAGTTCAAGCGATTGACCAATCCCGCGCATGAACGTGGCACCATCCATCCGTTTTTTGCCGGACGGCTGTAAGTCGATCAGCTTCAACGCTGTTTCGGAACCTGTCGCGATGACGGGACCATCCGCTTCTAATGCGATGATTTCACCCGGTCGTCCCGTTCCTGAGACTTTCGTTGCGAAAAAGACTTTTAAGCGATCGTTCCCAAGCATCGTATACGTACTCGGGAATGGATTCATCCCACGAATTTGATCGTAGAGTGTCTCACCCGGTAGCGTAAAATCAAGTCGTTCCCGCTCACGTGAAATGTTCGGCGCAAATGTCGCTTCTTCCTCGACTTGTGCTTCCGGTGTCAATTCACCTGCTAACAGACGTGGTAACGTTTCAAGTAACAGGCGCGCTCCTGCGTCCGCTAACTTCTCAAACATCGAACCGGCTGTATCGTTCTCTTCGATTGGAACGATGATTTTTGACAACATATCACCTGCGTCTAGCCGATCGACCATATACATGATCGTCACACCTGTCTCTTTTTCTCCATCGATGATCGCTTGATGAATCGGTGCACCGCCACGATATTTCGGTAAGAGTGACGCATGGACGTTGATCGCCCCAAAACGTGGTGCTTCGAGAATAGCGGTCGGGACGATCTGACCGTAAGCTGCCGTGATAATGAGATCTGGTTTTAAATCGAGAACATCTTGATAATCCTCTCGAATTCGTTTCGGTTGCAACACAGGAATGTCGTGTTCCATCGCGACGAGTTTTACAGGCGTCGGTTTGACTTCCCGTTTTCGTCCGACTGGTTTATCTGGTTGTGAGACGACACCGACGACGTCATACCCAGCATCGATGACTTCACGCAGCGTTCCTGCTGCAAACTCAGGCGTACCCATGAAAACGACGCGCGGTTTTTCTTGCTCGACGAGTTTATCCGTGAACAGGACACCATCTAAATGATCCATCTCGTGTTGGATGGCACGTGCAAAAAAACCGTTTGCTTTGATTTTAACCGTCCGCCCGAGACGATCTTGAGACTTGACGACGATTCGGTCGAACCGTTCAACCGGTCCGAAGATGCCCGGCATACTGAGACATCCTTCATCATCGATTTGCGAACCGTCCGCTTCGATGATTTCCGGGTTGATCAGCTCGATTGGTCCCGTCTCATCATCGGTATGAACGACGGCTACACGAATCGGCTGGTTGATTTGCGGTGCGGCTAAACCAACCCCGTCATATTCGTACATCGTATCGAACATCCGGTCGATCATTTTACCGAGTTTTTTATCAAACTTCGTGACAGGTTCACACACCTGTCGTAATACATCATTTGGTACTTCTACTACTTTATACATACAGACACCTCACATGAATACAAATGGATTCAAGTCAATCGCGACTTGTGTTTTTGATTTTTGACGACGGGATAAGATATCACGGAGATGTGTCCGGACATCCTCCTGTCCTTTATGTTTAATTANNAAACATATTTTTGAGTCGAGCGAGTGGTGCATCAAACGGTCCATTGACGACTAAATCCTCAGATTCAAAGGCACGAAGCTCGGAAGCGATTTGCTGCGCTTCTGCTTGTGCTTCGAGCGGATGCGCTGCTGAAACTGTAATCAGACCAAGGAACCAAAATGGTGGATGCCCACCGAGCTTTCGCAATTGCATCTCTCGCTTATAAAACGTTTCGAAATCATGCTGTTTGGCCGTTTGAATGACGTAATGCTCCGGGTTGTAGGTCTGGATAATTGACTGACCAGCGAGTTGACCCCGTCCGGCACGACCCGACACTTGGGTGATCAACTGAAACGTGCGCTCACTTGCTCGAAAATCCGGAATACCAAGCGTCGCATCGGCAGCAATCACTCCGACGAGTGTAACGTTCGGAAAGTCGAGACCTTTTGCGATCATCTGTGTTCCGAGCAGAATGTTTCCTTCCTTGCGTTCAAAGGCATCGAGTAATTTCTCATGCGCACCTTTACGCGACGTCGTATCCTGATCCATCCGGATGATTCGCGCCTCCGGAATCAAGTGTGCCAATTCTTCCTCAATCTTTTGCGTACCCGTTCCGAACTGACGAATTTTCGTCGATTCACAGGACGGACAAGTTTTCGGCATTGCGGCTTCAAACCCACAGTAGTGGCATTTCAAGCGATCTTCATGTTGGTGATAGGTTAAATTCACGGCACAATGCGGACATTGTAGCGTCTCCCCGCAATCCCGACATAAGACGAAGGTCGTATATCCGCGACGGTTCAGGAGTAAGACGGTTTGTTCCCCACGTTCGATGCGTTCTTTGATGCCTTCGACTAGCGCGAGGCTGAACGGCGTACGATTGCCCCGTTCGAGTTCCTTACGCATATCAACGATGTCGACTGGAGGCAGTTCCCCACCGAATCGTTCACGAAGCGGTAAGTAACGATAAACCCCTTTTTGTGCCCGTGCATACGTCTCGAGTAACGGTGTTGCACTTCCGAGCACGACGGGACAACGATGATAGGCTGCCCGCCATTTTGCGACGTCGCGCGTATGATAGCGCGGATTCTCTTCCTGCTTATAAGTTGTTTCATGTTCTTCATCGAGAATGATGATTCCGATGTTCGTCAGCGGCGCAAACACAGCAGACCGTGCACCGACGACGACATCGACCTCGCCTTGGGCGATTTTGCGCCACTCATCATACTTTTCTCCGAGCGATAGACCGCTATGCAAGACAGCGACCCGTTCTCCGAAACGGCGTTTAAACCGTTTGACCATCATCGGCGTCAGACTGATTTCTGGGACGAGCAAGATCGCTTGTCTACCGCGTTCAAGTTGTGCATGAATCGATTCAAGATACACTTCCGTCTTACCGCTTCCTGTTACGCCATGTAACAAAAACGTTCCGGTCTCAGCTTCAGCCGTAATCGCCGAGACAGCTTCCTGTTGCTTTTCCGTCAAAGAGGACGGCACAAAGATGTCTTGAACGAGATGTTCATAAGGATTTCGCCGAACATCGATCGTCTCGACTTGAATGATGCTCTTTTTCTCGAGGGCGTTCAACGTCGCGCTCGTTGCGCCCGTTGCCTGCTTGACTTCACTCCAAAGCGCATCCGGAAATTCTTGAATATACGAGTAAAGTGCCGCTTGTTGGCTCGCTTGTTTCGTAAAAGTTGCTTGCTCCTCTAGAAGACGAATCCGTTTATCCGTCTTTGACGTCTTTTTCTCGCGAATGACCGGTTGAAGCGTCACGTCAGCTTGTTTCGCCGCTGTTAAGACGATTTGTTGGACTTCCGTTGGCAATTGACTCATTTTCTTGCCATGATATGCCCGAAGTGGGCCCGACTCGACTATGACCAGTTTATCATAACTCACCTTTAAGGCAGCCGGCAGCATCGCAAGCAATGCCGTCGCTTGAAAACACAAAGTCGTTTCCGATAGATACGCCGATAACTCGAGTAATTCCTGTGTATAGGTCGGGGTCTCATCTAAGACACGGACGATCGATTTGACGTTCGTCAGATCAGACGTTGCTTTCGTTCCGACGACGATTCCAAGCAACGCCCGTGGACCAAATGGTACTTCGACGCGCATACCGGGAACGATCAGCTCTTGCCAGAGTTCTGGAACGGCATAATCGAACGGACGATCGACCGTTGCTGCTGCGACGTCAACGATGACTTCGGCTATCATGCCAATGCCTCCGCGAATTGGCGCATGAGCGATTTGGCGAGCGTCGATTTCAATTGTTGATCGTATCGCGTAACGGAATCGTTCTTTCCAAAAACGACGACTTCATTTTCATCACTGACGAATCCGATATCAGATCGTGACACATCATTCGCGACAATGAAATCGGCTTTCTTTCGGACGAGTTTTTGTTTAGCGAACGTCTCGACATCCGTCGTCTCAGCCGCAAATCCGACTAATAGCTGATGTTGTTTCTGCTCACCAAGCGTCTTCAGAATATCGGTCGTCTCTTCGAGTTCAATTCGAAGTGGTCCGTGGATTTTTTTCTGCTTCTGATCGTACTGGATAGACGGTCGATAGTCAGCTACAGCAGCGGACATGATGACGATGTCTTGCGTTTCATAATCACGTAACATGGCTTCAAGCATCTCTTCTCCTGATTCAACAGCAATCGTCGCTATCCCGGTCGGTAATCCGATCCGAAGTGGTCCATGGACGAGCGTGACATCGGCACCTGCGTCTCTTGCCGCCTCTGCTAGCGCAATTCCTGTCTTTCCGGAAGAATCATTCGTCAAGTAACGAACCGGATCAATCCGTTCCACGGTCGGTCCCGCACTGATCAAGACTTTTCGTCCGGCTAGATACTTCTCTTCAAAGAACGTTGAGAGTGTTGCGACTAAGTCTTCCGGTTCAGGTAAACGACCTTTCCCGACCCAACCACATGCGAGATTTCCGACTCCCGGTGCAATCACCTGGACACCGTCCTGCTTCAGTTGTTCGATGTTGCGGACTGTCGCCGGATGTTCGAGCATGTTGACATTCATCGCTGGTGCGACGATGACGGGACATGTCGCTGCAAGGATCGTCGTCGTGATGAAATCATCCGCGATCCCGTGCGCGAGTTTTGCAATCAAATTCGCGGTCGCTGGTGCGACGACGATCAGGTCCGCTTCGTCCGCTAAATCGATATGGGCGATCTTTGACGGATCATGCTCGATGAAGACGTCATCATAGACCGCTTTTCGCGTCAGTGCTTCAAACGTCGTCTTACCGACGAATTGTTGCGCATTACGCGTCATCGCGACTTGAACATGTGCGCCTGCTTGAACAAGCTTTGAAGCGAGTGCTGCTGATTTGTAGGAAGCGATTCCACCGCCGACACACAGTAGAATGTTTCGGTTGGTTAACATGTAGGTGTCCTCCTTATTGAAAAAAACAGCCACGATGACAAGTGGCTGCTTCAAAATTAGTCTTGCGGTTGGTTCGTGACGGATACTTCTTCGAAATAAAGCTCTTCTAAAGCTTTCCCGACCGGTTTATGCGATTTTGGGTTCGTGACTTTCACGCGTTTCCCGTCTTGGATTTGACGCGCACGCTTAGCGGCAACTGTAACGATTGTATATTTCGACGGTACTTTCTTTTGAAGCTTATCAACTGATGGATATAACATATCACTTAACCTCCATGGCTTTTTTATATAGGGACGCGACACGTTCCCGACTGCAATGTTCCGCCGTGACGATCGCTTGGATCCGGTCACAGGCTTTATGAATTTCGTCGTTCGTCACGACATAGTCATAGGCATCCATCATCTCGATCTCTTCCTTAGCGACGAGAAGACGTTGCTTAATGACTTCCTCCGATTCCGTTCCACGCCCTACGAGGCGGTTCCGTAATTCTTGGAGGCTTGGAGGTGCAAGGAATAAGAAGACAGCTTCCGGAAAATGTTCTTTGACCTGCATGGCCCCTTGAACTTCGATTTCGAGAATGACGTCTTTTCCTTCATCTAGGATCTGGTTCACCCATTCGACAGGTGTTCCATAGTAGTTCCCTACGAATTCAGCATATTCCAAGAGTTGATTGTTCGCAATCATCTCTTCGAATTCTTCACGCGATTTAAAGAAATAGTGGACACCATCTACTTCTCCTTCACGCGGTTGGCGCGTCGTACAGGATACCGAGTAATGCAGATCGTTATCCTGATCTTCGCGCAAGGCACGACAGACCGTTCCCTTTCCGACACCACTTGGACCAGATAATACGAGTAATAAGCCACGCTCTTTGAAAATCACTTCAAAACCCCTCCATCTCACAAACTTCACATTGTTTCATATTAGCAGTAGAGATAGGAAGTTCGCAAGTCATCTTTTTTAGCTCGACTGCTTTATCATACCATAACGATGCCATTTCTGTTACCTTTAGAAAGTGAGAACGAAATCAAGAAAGAAGGTAATCGTATGGCTTTTGACGGATTGATGACGACACGCGTCGTCAAAGAACTCCAACCGCTCGTCGGAGGACGGATCAATAAGGTATACCAACCATATACATTGGATTTAGTATTCCAGGTCCGGGCCGAGCGAAAAAACGTATTGTTGCTCGCCTCTGCGAATGCCATGTATGCACGGATGCACATTACGTCGGAAGCGGTCAGCAACCCGAGTGAACCCCCACTCTTCTGTATGATGCTTCGCAAGCATGTCGAAGGCGGATTCATCGAATCGATCGAACAACTCGAACGCGACCGGATCATTGTCTTACGTGTCCGTTCCCGCAACGAACTTGGCGATGAGGAAGCGAAAAAAATCTATGTCGAGTTGATGGGACGACACTCGAACATCATTTTGACCGATGGACAAGATAAGATCCTCGATGCGATCAAACACTTACCACTCAGTCAAAATACATTCCGGACGATCATGCCAGGGATGACCTATCAACTTCCACCAGCACAGGATAAAGTGGATCCACTCACAGGAGATATCGAAAAGGCACTCCACCGAATCGACTGGAACGCTGGGAAACTGGATCGCCAGTTACTTGGTCTCTTCAGTGGTCTGTCTCCACAAATTGCTAAGGAAGTCGTCACGCGGGCAGGTCTTGCGAACCGGACGAATCTTGCTACCGCTTTCCAGGACGTCTTAAAAGAACTAAACGGTCCTTATGTATTGCAACGGATGGAAGGCGGCAAGGAACGCTTTGCACCGGTCCGCTTAACGGAAGGTTCAATCATTGACGAAAAGACGTTCGCGACGAGTGGTCAAGTCCTCGACGCATTCTTCCATCAAAAAGCAAACCGCGATCGTGTCAAACAACAAGCGGCCGATCTCGAACGGTTCATCAAGAGTGAGTACGATAAGAATATCTTAAAGCGCTCAAAACTCGAAAAAGATTTAGAAGCGACGTTACGAATGGATGAATGGAAGCATAAAGGAGAACTGCTGACGACTTATCTCTATCAGCTCGAACGCGGGATGAAGGAAGCAACCGTCGTCGATTACTATGATCCAGACGGTGCTGAAATCACGATCTCGCTTGATCCCCGCTTCTCGCCAAACGAGAACGCACAGCGTTATTACAAACGGTATAACAAATTAAAAACCGCCAAAGTCGAAGTCGCGCGCCAGCTTGAGAAGAACCAAGCCGAGATTGCGTACTTCGAAGGTTTGCTTGCCCAACTCGATGTCGCATCCCCGGAAGATATCCGGGAAATGCGCGAGGAACTCGTCGAAGAAGGTTATCTGCGCGAACGACAAAAGAAGAAAAAGAAACCACAACTCCCACAACTCGAAGAATATCGTTCTTCGACCGGCCTTCCATTCTTCGTCGGAAAGAACAATAAACAAAATGATTACGCGACGTTCAAGTTTGGACGTCGGTCCGATACGTGGTTACACACGAAGGATATCCCAGGATCGCACGTCATCATTCAAAGTGATGCACCGGATGAGACAACGTTAAAAGAAGCAGCGATTGTTGCCGCCTACTACTCGAAAGCACGTGAATCGAGCCAAGTCCCGGTCGATTTTACGGAGTTACGATATGTCAAAAAACCGAGTGGTGCAAAACCCGGCTTCGTCATCTATACGGATCAAACGACACTTTACGTCACACCTGATCCAGATGTCGTCCAATCCTTACGTCAATGACGCTACACAAAAAAGCGCTGTTTTTCCTAAATATCACTTAGGAGAGACAGCGCTTTTTCATCTTCACTTCATTTTTTCTAACTGTTCCCGGTAATCGAGCAAATGCCCATGGATGATATCCTTCGCCTCGCTTAATTCTTGATCGAATGAGAACATCGCTTGTTTTCGTTCGTGGGAGAAGATGACATCGTAATGATGGCTGAGTAAGAAATCAATTTCCTGGCCGAGCGTCTTTTCCTGTTCTTCTGTCATCGGGATATCCCGATGACTGGCAATGCTTTCAAGCAAGACGAGCAACTTGTCTTCAAGATCGACAAGCTCCTTCAGTCGGATGAACGCTTCACTTTGACCGCTTGCCATCAATGGATATTTTTGATCTTCTTGAAGCATCAACATCATTTCTTCATGTTTGAGAATTTGTTTCCGAACGGCAAGCAGCCTCGTATCATCTTGCACAAGACTCCGCCAATCTTCCATCAACTGTTGCGTCGTTTTTTTGACAAGCAAGAGTAAACGATCCTCATAATGTGGCGGGAAGACGATGTAATTGATGAGGACAGCAGATAACACACCGACGACAGTCAACAACGAACGTGATAATGCATAGTGGACGTAGTCGGCGGTCGGACTCTCGAACATCAACACGATGGCAAAGGCCGCGAACGTCGACATATCCGTTCTTCCAATCATCGAATTAAGGACGAGCGAGACAATTACGGCGAGTCCAATCGTCAGCGGATTCGCCCCAAGTGTCGCAACAATCGCAAGACCACACATTAATCCAAGTACTGTTCCGAAAATCCGGTTGAAGACGATTTTAAACGACCGATGAATCGTCGGTTGCATGGCAACAATTGCTGCGACAGCCCCCATTCCCGAATAAATATCGAACACATACCAGGAGATACTAAGCGCAAGAGCTACCGCGATACCGGTCTTGACCGTTCGTAGTCCAATCCGAAACTTTAATTTCACTCGAGCGTCACCTGCCCGACTTCACTATTGACTGTCACTTCCGGTTTTTCTTGTTTCGACAGTTCATAAATTGTCTCATCCTTATTCTTTTGTTTCGTATATCGGTCAGAGGCTTTAATATCGCCTCCTGTGTCAATCGTAATCGTACCGGCTGATTTATTTGGTTTTAGCTTCGTCGCGCCGTCAATCGTTGTGACGTCGAGACTCAACTTCGCCACATATTCCGCAAGAGAAACACTTTCACCTGTCACTTGCGCATGGACGGCATCCATCTCTTTGATGGAAATCGCACGTGTTGCATTCAGTGTAATCTCATCACCTTTTACTTTATCGAGACTCATCGCTTCTCCGTCCATCTCGATCGTTTTTGCGTAGATGCCCATTCCTTTAAGTGTTCCAGCATCGACATCGACACGGTTCATATAACTCGGTAGTCCCACTTGAATCGTATAGTCTGCTGTTTTTTCGCTCGGACGATTGCCGAGTCGAGACAGCCAACCATCTCGTCCTGTCACCGTTACCGTATTCGTCGATGTACTGATTTTCAGTCGTTTTCCACTCGATGCACTATCGACGAGTTTGATTTGGACGTTTCCGTCTGTGCTTCGAACGAATTGTACCGTTGCGTGCGGCGCCTCGATGGCGAGAGACTTATAGCGATTCGTCGTCTTGAATGTTTCGCCGCGCGATAACAATTCCGTTGAGACGAGCAATGTAATCGAATAGATGACGACAAGTCCGAGAACGACACCACCGTATAAATAAAGCGGTCGCTTCACTGGTCCTTTTTCTCCAATGCGGTTCAACCGTGCATCCATCTTTTGTTTTTGTTTATTTTTTAAGCGTGTGAACGACGATTGTTTTCGTTTCCGCACACTCCTACTGTTATGCTCTTCCATGTCAGTCCCTCCATCTCATGTCTACCATTATTCCGAATATCTGAATCGGCTGTCAACAGCCCCTTCTTATCATAGAAGAAGTTCACCGTTTCGCCATCGGGCGGAAGAAGGAAGCATAATCGGATGAACTACAGATATTCCAGAAGAATAATCGACAAAAAGGAGAGGAACCTTGACGTTTCCTCTCCTTTGCTTAAGAACGGATTATAATTCGAGTGACTCGCCGATCGCGAGTAAATGACCAGTTTGACCTTGCGCTTCAATTTGTTCACAGAATGCGTTCGCATCTTGTTTGATTAAATCAAATGTATCGTAGTGGATCGGTACGACTGCTTTCGCTTGCAACATATCTGCAGCGATCAACGCATCATCCGGACCCATCGTGAAGTTATCACCGATCGGTAAGAAGGCTAAATCGATTGCGTGATGGGCGCCATAAAGGGCTAAATCCCCGAACAGTGCCGTATCGCCTGCGTGATAGATTTCTTTGCCTTCGATTGTCAGCAAGAATCCAGCCGGCATCCCCATATACGTAATGGTTTGTTTCTCTTCATCGATGATGCTTGATGAATGGAATGCCTGTGTCATCTTTACTTTACCAAACGAGAATTCAAACTGTCCGCCAAGGTTCATCGGGTGGACATTCAATCCTTTGAAGCTTAAATACGTTGCCAACTCATGCGTAGCGATGATCGTCGCCCCCGTTGCTTTCGCGATCCGCTCTGCATCAAGCATATGATCGGCATGCGCATGCGTCAAAAGAATGAAGTCCGCCTTGACGTCATCGGGATTCGTCGTCGCTTTATCGTTACCACTAAAGAAGGGATCGATGACGAGATGGTGACCATTCGTTTCAATCGTTACTGTTGACTGTCCATGATAAGTTAGTTTCATCTAGTTCACTGCCTCTCGATTAGGATTCGGATAATTGATTCCCTTCCCCCCATGCACATAAACCTTTCATAACCGGTTGTAGTGTAAATGACGCCTCTGTCAATTTGTATTCGACGTGCAAAACGGCTTCATCATACTCAATCTGCTCAATTATTTTGAGTCGTTTAAGTTCCTACAACTGATCAGTCGAGACTTTCCGAGAAATCCCGGGAATGGCACGTTGTAACTTAAAAATATTTCGTATCTTTCTCTAACGTGCAATATAATTGTGAACGCCATTTTCCGCCGATGATGGCGAGCTCCCTATTGACCGGAAATTGTTCAGTCGACATGTTGTTCTCTCCCCCAAAGTCGTTACTTCAAAGTGCGTACTATGAAATGGAGTGTAGCGCAGGTTAAAGTATGCTTAAATCATTTTGCAAAAAGAGTGTTAGACATGACGTATCCATATAATTTTTCGCACATCGGTCTTTCCGTGCCGAATCTCGACGAAGCTGTTCGTTTTTTATCAAGAGATGAAGGACTGGTATATTATCATGGAACCATTTGATGTCCTCGAAGATGATTCTACCATCGGTGTCATGTACACAGACGTCTTTGGTACATGATGGGACAAGTTCCGGATCGCCCACATGGCGTCAGATGATCGCATCGACATCGAGTTGTTTGAATTCCCGAACAATGAACAATCCGAGAGTAATTGCGAATTCCTGAAACAGGTATCTTGCATTATACGGTTCAAGGCCCAGATGTCGAAGGGTTCGTCGAACAAATCGTCCTCACGGCGGTAAACAACGGATGTCGATCTGCGAATACTATCCAGGAGACAAACCTTACCGGATAGTCTACTGTGAGGATCCATTTGGTAATCTCGTCGAAATTTACTCTCACTCATATTAACTCACGTATTCGAAAGGAGCTTATTAAACATGAAAGCATGGTTAAACCACTCAGGTACAGCCATTGATCAATGGACATTCGAAGAGGTCAAGACACCGACGCCAGGAGAAGGACAAGCCTTGATTCGCGTCAAGACGGTCGCACTGAATCCCGTCGACTATAAGGCAATCAAAAATCCAGCTTGGACGTTCCCGCATATTCCGGGCGTTGACCTAGCGGGTGTCGTCGAACAAATCGGACCCGGCGCAGAAGTGAAAATCGGCGATCGTGTAGCGATTCATACGAACCTGCAACGCGATGGTGCTTTTGCTGAATACGTACTTGTTGATACACGTGCTCTTGCCCCGATTCCAGAAGACGTCTCATTCGCTGAAGCCGCTGCGATTCTTTGCGCAGGCATGACAGCTTATGAAGCGATCGTCCAAAAGATGAATACGACAGGTAAAGAGACGATTCTCATCCATGCTGGTGCAGGTGGTGTGGGTGGCATCGGCATTCAACTCGCGAAACGATTTGGTCTTAAGGTCGCGACGACTGCTTCGACGGAAAACCATGAGTGGGTCAAGCGACTCGGTGCCGATCTTGCCATCGACTACAAAAAAGAAAATGTAACCGAGGTCATTCGCGATTGGACGAATGATCGCGGCGCTGACTTGATTTTCAATACGGTCGGTCGAAATGAAGCAACAGCAGATCTCGGACGTCTTGCCTTCTCGGGTCAACTCGCCTTCATCGCCGGCGGTCCTGATCAATCGGTCGTCAAGCCGTTCACGCTCTCCCCTTCGATCCATGAAGTAGCACTTGCGGCTGCTTATGCAAGCGAAGATGACCGCGCGATCCGAAACCTTGGTCATATGGCAAGTGAATTATTACAACTCGTCGCAACGAAAGAACTCGATCCACTCGTCACAGAGGAGATTCCAGCAGCGGACATCGTCAAAGGATTACAACGTCTATCTGAACGTCACGTCCGTGGTAAAATCATCGCTAAATTTAACTAATACTTGCCGCGGCACAAAACAGCCGACTGTCCTTAGATAATAGGACGGTCGGCTGCTGTCGTACTCTATTTTTTAATTCCTGAACGTTGACTGAAAAAGCATCAGCCATGTTCACCGGTAGCGTTCTTGTTTTTTGATATGTAAGGATCGTCCGACTAACTCGAAACCGACATGCTGATAGATTTTATTCGCTGTCTGGTTCGACCAATCGGTATAGAGCGTCACGACCGGATAAGACTGTAGGAGGTGTTCAGATAGTTTTGCGACAAGATAAGAAGCATATCCATTCCCACGTAGTTTTTTCGGCGTATAGACGTAAGAAATCGTAATCCCAGTTTGCGTGGGACGTGTCGCTGCCGCCATCGCGACGAGCGTATTTCCGCTAAACAATCCGAACAAGCTTCCTTGCTGAATGTGTCGCGTCATTGACTGATGGAGTTGCGTAAGCTGTCGATCAGATGGACGCGTTTCGACCTCATATAAAAATCCGGACGCAAATTCTAAGGCTTGTTGTCCTTCATCGTTCGAAACCGGTCGGAAGACGACGTTCTCCGGAACATGTGGCATCTCGACCTTCGTCAATGCATACATCCCTTGTTCCATATGTACCTCATACATGGAATGTGGGAGTAAAAGCGGCGCTAAGATGGCCTGTTCTCCGACGAATCCTGGACTATCCAGAATTCGCGCAAGCTTTCGAATCCCTTCTTGCGAGAACATATTCCCTGCGACGATGACTTGCTCCGGTATCGTTTGCAATATGACGAGACGATGATCGCCTTCTTGTGCCGTTGCCATCAAGAGCGGTTCATCCCCACGTTCTAATATACCTAGAATCAACTGATGCGTATCTGGACGTTCAAGCAGAAACGGGAGGACGACCATTTTGAATTGTTCATAATCACGATAATGCGTCACCATAGTCGACGACCTCCTTTATTTCTATAGTGTACCAAATCATGCACTAGAAATCGTAGGTCGTCCGACGGAATCTATCTGTTTTTACACGTTTGCGGTAAAACGTTCGCTCCAAGCAACTGGGTCCTTCGACCAATCTGCCAATTGTTCCTGTTCTTCTACCGTGATATCCCCTTGTTGTTGTGCCGTTTCGAGTAACGCTTCGAACGTCAGTAATGCATCCGCGTCAATCTTCGCGTCTCGGAGATTGTTCTTCAAGCGTTCCATCCCGTAAGAGAAAATCGCTTGAATCCGAATGACGTTCGCTCCCTTTGCTTGGAGTGCTTCCGCTGCCTCGATCGCAGACATCCCCGTTGATAATAAGTCTTCGATGACGACGACGCGTTGGCCTGGTTGAATAACACCTTCGATTTGATTACCTTTCCCGTGTTTCTTACTGCCACTACGCACGTAGACCATCGGTAACCCTAATCGTTCCGCGACGAATGCCGCGTGAGGAATACCTGCTGTCGCTGTTCCGGCAACGACTTCGATTCCTAAATCCTTCACTTTCTCAGCGAGGGCATCGGCAATCAAAGAGCGGACTTTTGGATACGAAAGTGTCAACCGATTATCGCAATAGATCGGAGAACGTAGCCCACTCGCCCACGTATACGGATCGTTTGGAGATAACGTGACGGCTTTGATACGGAGTAATACATTTGCAATTGGATTTAACATGATAATTGCCCCTTCCATTCTTCGAGTAACGCCTGATAGACCTGTTCTGGTTGTTTGGCACGTGTAATCGGGCGACCAATTACTAAATCCGTCGCTCCATTTCGACGCGCACCAAGAACGGTCGCGACTCGCTTTTGATCATCTGCTTCATTACTAGAAGGACGAATACCTGGTGTGACAAAACGGAAGTCCGTTCGGCAAACTTCGATTAGTTCAGGAAGATCGAGCGCCGAACAGACGATACCATCTAGTCCGGCTGCTTCTGCCAGTTGCGCATACTCACGAACGACTGCTGGCATCGCTCCTTCAACCTTTAAGTCGCGTAACATCGCTTCATCCGTCGATGTCAACTGCGTCACGCCGATTAGTTGTGTCTTAGCATTCGTTTCACGAAGTCCTTCTCGCGCTGCGATCATCATCTCTTTCCCACCGGCAACATGGACGTTCGTCAATTCAACACCTAATTGCCCGATGATGCGCATCGTCCGGCGCGCCGTCTCTGGAATGTCATGGACTTTGACATCGAGGAATACAGCGTGCCCACGCTCGACGAGTTTTTGGACGAACGATCCCCCTGCAGCATAAAATAATTCCATCCCAACTTTTACGGCTGGTCGTGTCTCTTCGAACTGTTCGAGGAACGAAAACGCTTCTGCTTCGGTCGGAAAATCAAGCGCGATGTAAAGTTGATTCATATGCTTTCCCCCTGATGTCTAAAATATGGTCGATGCCGAGTTCATCCATGCGATCCGGTAACTGCTGGATTAATTCTTGACAGATGTATGGATTGACGAAGTTTGCGGTACCGACGGCAACAGCGGAAGCCCCAGCGTATATCATTTCTAAGACGTCATCGACTTCCATCACGCCACCCATCCCGATAATAGGAATCGAGACAGCTTGTGCGACATCATGAATCATCCGAATCGCGACTGGCTTGATGGATGGACCGGATAATCCACCAATCCGGTTGGCAAGGATTGGCTGTCCCGTTCGGACATCGATTCGCATCCCAACGAGTGTGTTGATCATCGTCAGCCCGTCTGCACCTGCTGCTTCGACGGCACGTGCCATCTCGACGATTGAAGTGACATTCGGTGAAAGCTTAACGTAAACCGGTTTGGTCGAGACCTGTTTGACTCGACGCGTTAATTCAGCGGCAAGCAACGGATCCGTTCCGAACTGGATTCCACCTGATTTGACGTTCGGACAGGAGATATTTAATTCCAATGCATGAATGCCAGGGTGACGGCTCATTTTTTCTGCGACAAGCTCATACTCTTCTGGTGTCGATCCGGCGACATTCGCAATGATTGCTGTATCAAACGTCTCAAGGAACGGTAGTTTTTTCGTTAAGATACCATCGACACCCGGATTTTGGAGACCGATTGCATTCAACATCCCCATTCCACTCTCCGCGACACGCGGCGTCGGATTTCCGTAACGTTCTTCGCCCGTCGCTGCTTTGATCATGATTGCCCCAAGCTCTGATAGATCATATAACTTCGCGTATTCCTCACCGAATCCAAAACATCCAGATGCCGGCATGATCGGGTTTTTCAAGGAAAGTCCCGGCAACTCGACACGTAATCGTTCCATCATAATACGACCTCCTCTGCCCGAAAGACTGGACCATCGGAACAAGTCTTGACGTACCCGCCTGTTGGTGTTTTACAGACACAGGCAAAACAAGCACCGATGCCACACCCCATTCGATTTTCGATGGAGAGATACTTATGCTCAATCGGTTGTTGCTGGAGTGACCGCAACATCGGCTCTGGTCCGCAAGCGAGTAACACATCATAGCTTTCCGGATGTAAGGCAACCGTAACGAACCCTTTCATTCCATGCGTTCCATCAACCGTCGTGACCGTCGTCTTACCAAGCGCTTGGAATTCCGCTTCGTAAAAGACACTCGTTGCCGTATCAAATCCTAGAATCGCTTCACACGTCACACCACGCGCGACAAGTTGGCGCATCGTCTCATACAGTGGTGGTACCCCAATCCCTCCACCAACGAGAACGACCCGTTGATCTCGGTTGATGGCGTCGATCGGAAAACCGTTTCCGAGTGGTCCGAGGGCATCGATTTTGTCGTCGGGACGCAAGGAAGCTAGTTCTGCTGTCCCTTGCCCGATTTCTTTAAAGAGAAACGTAATCAGATCACGATCGACCCGAGCAATCGAGATCGGTCGGCGTAAGAGTGGACCGACGCGTAGATGCATGAATCGCCCCGGCGCAATGTCCTGCGGTTGCTCGAGGCGACAGACGAGTTCTGTCGCGCCTTGAGCTACCGTTCGTCGAGAGACGACCGTCAAGAGTTGCTTCATTGGATCACCACTTTCTTTTCGTGTGTGAAGGCTTGAATCGCACTCGCTTCGAACGAGCGACTCTCGATGACGCGTAGAATCGCTTCCGCCGTATCGAGTGATGTTAGACAAACGACTTGATTCTCCGCTGCTGCCCGGCGAATGATGAAGCCGTCTTTCGTGACTTGTGAGTCGCGACTCATCGTATTGATGACATACTCGATCTCCCCTTTTTCAATCACGTCGAGCATCGATTCGGAAGACGAGTCGATTTTACCGACCGTCTGAACCGGTAACCCTTGCTCCGTCAAGTACGCTGCCGTTCCTTCCGTCGCAAGCAACGTGAATCCAAGTGAGGCAAAGCGTCGTGCGAGATCCGTCATTTCTGCTTTGTCTGGGTCTGCGACCGTCAAGAGAACACGACCGTGTTCTGGAATCGCCATCCCTGAAGCAAGCAATCCTTTGTAGAGTGCTTTTTCAAGTGTTCGATCTGTTCCGATGACTTCTCCGGTCGATTTCATTTCCGGTCCGAGCGTCGGGTCGACTTCTTTAAGCTTCGCAAACGAGAAGACCGGTACTTTGACCGAGACGAGCGATTCTTCCGGTAGGACACCACTTGTTAACCCGTAAGAAGCGAGCGTTTCACCGAGAATGATGTCCGTCGCGAGCCGCGCGACCGGAAGTCCCGTCACTTTCGAGATGAATGGCACCGTCCGGCTGGCACGCGGATTGACTTCAAGAACATAGAGTGCGCCGTCCGCATAGACGAACTGGATGTTGAGCAATCCTTTGATGCCGAATGCTTTGGCGATTCGTGTCGTGTAGTCGACGATCCGGTCCTTGATGTCTTGGGAGACACGTTGTGGCGGATAAACTCCAATCGAGTCACCTGAGTGAACACCGGCACGTTCGATATGCTCCATGATGCCTGGAATGACGACATCTGTTCCATCACAGATCGCGTCGACTTCGAGTTCGATTCCTGTCAGGTAACGGTCGACGAGGACCGGTCGTTCCGGTGAGGCGATGACCGCGTGTTTCATGTAATGTTCCAGTTCTTCTTGTGCATAGACGATTTCCATTGCCCGACCGCCGAGGACATACGATGGACGAACGAGGACCGGGTAACCGAGTGCCGCTGCTGCCGTGACCGCTTCTTCGACCGTGACGGCCGTTTTACCTGGTGGCTGTGGAATGTCGAGCGCCGTCAACGCTGCTTCGAACTGTTTTCGGTCCTCTGCCCGGTCTAAATCCTTAAGCGATGTCCCGAGGATTTTTACACCTTCTGCTGCTAATGACTCAGCTAAGTTGATTGCTGTCTGGCCACCGAACTGGACGATGACACCGAGCGGACGTTCATTTCGGATGACTTCGAGGACATCCTCCGTCGTTAATGGTTCAAAGTAGAGTCGATCGGAAATCGAGAAGTCGGTCGACACGGTTTCCGGATTGTTGTTGACGATAATTGCTTCATAGCCAGCTTGACGAATCGCTTGAATCGAATGGACTGTCGCATAGTCGAACTCGACTCCTTGACCAATCCGGATCGGACCCGATCCTAAGACGAGGATCGAAGAACGATTCGTCGCGATTGCCTCATTTTCACGTTCGTATGTTCCATAGTAGTACGGTGTATCAGAAGCGAACTCTGCCGCACACGTATCGACCATTTTATACACTGGATGAATCGCTTGCGCTTCACGCATCCGGCGAATCTCTGTTTCCGTTTGTCCTGTGATCCGGGCGAGCATTGGGTCACTGAATCCATACCGCTTCACATGAAGTAGCAGTTCAGGTGTCAAACCGGTAGCGACCGATTGCTCAAGTTGCCAAATATGCTGTAGCTTTTCGAGGAATAAGCGATCAATTGCCGTCCAAGCATGAATCTGTTCGACGCTATAGCCGCGGACAAAACCAGCGTATAAGGCGAAAAGTCGATCATCTGTCGCCTGGCGAATCGCTTGTTGCAAAGCATCATCTGCCATTTCGATGAAGCGTGGCATGTACAAATCCGCTGTACCGATTTCAAGCGAACGAACGGCTTTCAGTAATGCCTCTTCCATCGTCCGCCCCATTGCCATAACCTCACCGGTCGCCTTCATCTGTGTCCCGAGCGTCCGATCTGCCGTTTCGAATTTATCGAACGGCCAGCGCGGAATTTTGGCGACAACATAATCGAGTGCCGGTTCGAACGAAGCAAAGCTCGTCTCGGTGATCGGGTTCTTTAATTCAGATAAGGCATACCCGACGGCAATCTTTGCAGCAAGTTTTGCGATCGGATAACCGGTCGCTTTTGAAGCAAGTGCGGACGAGCGGGAAACACGTGGATTGACTTCGATGACATAGTAGTCAAAGCTCGTCGGATCCAGCGCGAACTGGATGTTACATCCACCTTCGATACCGAGTGCGCGAATGATATCGAGCGAGACGTTACGTAGCAGTTGATAATCGCGATCCGATAACGTTTGCGTCGGAGCAAAGACGATCGAGTCTCCGGTATGAACACCGACCGGATCGAAGTTTTCCATCGCACAGACGATGATCGCTTGGTCGCTCGAATCGCGCATCACTTCATACTCGACTTCTTTCATGCCAGCGATNNACAGACGATGATGGCTTGGTTTGTTGCATCACGCATGACTTCAAATTCGACCTCTTTCATCCCAGCAATTGATTTTTCAAGGAGTACTTGTGTTGCCGGACTTGCCTTGAGTCCCCCTTCGACGATTCGCGTGAACTCTTCCGGTGTATGGGCGATTCCACCACCCGTTCCTCCGAGTGTATATGCTGGACGGATGATGATTGGTAGACCAATCTGTTGTCGGAATTGTTGTGCTTCTTCGAGCGAATGCACGATTTCACTATCCGGTACGCCATGTCCGCGTCTAAACATCAGTTGACGGAACAAATCACGATCTTCTGCCTCTTCGATTGCTGATAATTTCGTTCCGAGCAACTCGACATTGTATTCAGCTAGGACACCAAGACGATCTAGTTCAACAGCCAAGTTCAGACCCGTCTGACCGCCAAGTGTCGCAAGTAAGGCGTCTGGTCGTTCCTTCCGGATGATCCGCGAAACGAACTCTGCTTGAAGAGGCTCGATGTAGACACGATCAGCAACTGTTGGATCTGTCATGATTGTCGCTGGATTCGAGTTGACGAGGATGACTTCATATCCTTCTTCCTTTAAGGCTTGACACGCTTGTGTTCCTGCGTAGTCGAATTCAGCGGCTTGTCCGATTACGATTGGACCGGACCCGATAACGAGAATCTTCTGGATATCTTGACGTTTAGGCATGAGAGACCTCCTGTTGTTTCGTGATTTCTTCTAAAAACTGTTGGAATAGACCGTTCGCATCCATTGGACCGGGTGATGCTTCCGGATGATACTGGACGGAGAAGACAGATGCTGACGTATGACGGATGCCTTCGACCGTTCCATCGTTGATTGCGAGATGTGTTACTTCAAGCACTGTATGTTGCAATGATTGTTCATCGACGGCATATCCATGGTTTTGCGACGTGATGTCGACGCGACCTGTCCGGATATCTTGGACGGGATGATTCGCACCCCGGTGACCGAATGGCAGTTTGAACGTATCCGCGCCATGTGCTAGTGCAATCAACTGGTGCCCAAGACAAATTCCGAAGATGACGACTTTCCCTGTCAATTCTTGAATCAGCGGAATCGCTGTCGGGACATCCTTTGGGTTCCCTGGTCCGTTCGACAGCATCACACCGTCTGGACGATAGCGTAAGACTTCCGTTGCGCTCACGTCGTATGGTACGACGACAACTTCACAGCCGCGTTTGACAAGTTCGCGGACGATTCCGAGCTTCGCTCCGAAGTCGACGAGAACGATTCGTGGTCCAGCTCCTGGGATGATATACGCCCGTTCCGTTGAAGCACGTTTGACTTGATCCGTCTCGATTGGTGCATCTTGCAGGTGGCTTAATTCCTCTTCTAGGTCGAACTCTCCATCAACGAGTCGGCCGCGCATGACGCCTTTCGAGCGGATATGTCGTGTTAACTGTCGCGTATCGATTCCACTTAATCCTGGAATATCAAGATCTCGAAGAGCCGCATCGAGCGACATCTCACTGCGGAAGTTCGACGGTGTTTGGCAATGTTCGCGGACAATCAATGCTTTAGCGAGTGGACGCGTCGTTTCATAGTCTTCTCGATTGACTCCGTAATTGCCGATCAACGGATTCGTCAGCACGATCATCTGATCACAGTAAGATGGATCCGATAGCATCTCTTGATAACCAGTCATTCCGGTTTGGAAGACGACCTCTCCTGTTGTTGTCGTGTCCGATCCAAACGCCGTTCCTTCAAACGTCATACCATCCTCTAACACCAGTGTCCGTTTACGCATGTGCTATGTCCTCCTTGAATACGATTTCTCCCTTGACGAGCGTCATGACCGGGAATCCTTTTAACCGTTCTCCTGCGAACGGTGTGTTCTTACCTTTTGAACGGAACCGTTCCGGTGAAACCGTCCGCTCCGTCTCTAGATCAAGCAGGACTAAGTCTGCTTCTGCCCCCACTTCGAGTTTGCCGTAAGGTAATTCAAAAATCGCTGCTGCCTTGTCCGTCAAATTCCGAATCAGTGTCTCAAGTGTCATCTTGCCTTCAGCGACAAGCTTCGTATAGAGGAGCGGGAATGCTGTCTCGAATCCTGTGATGCCAAACGGGGCGCGTTCGATACCGAGTGCCTTCTCTTCTGCTGCATGAGGAGCGTGATCCGTTGCGATGCAATCAATCGTTCCGTCTGCTAATCCTTCGAGCAATGCTTGGCGATCTGCCTCACTCCGCAGTGGTGGATTCATTTTAAAGTTCGGATCCTGATTCGATATGTCTTCATCGATCAATACAAGATGGTGCGGTGTGACTTCTGCTGTCACTCGGATCCCTGCTCGTTTGGCGTCACGAATGACGCGAACGGATTCTTTCGTCGAGACATGACAGACGTGATAATGACAGCCGGTTTCTTCTGCAATCAGGACATCACGTGCGATGTGGATACTCTCAGCAAGCGATGGAATACCTTGCAACCCTTCCCGTCGACTGTAGTTTCCTTCGTGCACACATCCTGCTTTTAACGAATCATCTTCGCAGTGGGCAACAATCGTCTTCCCGAGCCGTGCTGCTTGTTGCATTGCCGTTCGCATGACGGCTGCCGTCTGGACCCCGACACCATCATCCGTGAATGCCACGGCATCCGTTAATTGATCGAACGCGACGAGTTCTTGTCCGAGTTGATTTTTTGAAATCGCCGCGTAAGGCAAAACCCGGACAGATGCCGTCTCTTCAATCTTTTGGAACAATGCATCAAGTGTTTGACGATCGTCCGGTACGGGACGCGTATTCGGCATCGGACAAATCGTCGTAAATCCACCAGCTGCCGCAGCTGCCGTACCTGTCGCAATTGTCTCCTTATGTTCGCCGCCCGGTTCCCGCAGGTGGACATGGATGTCGACGAATCCTGGTGCAACGAATAATCCGGAAGCATCGATGACCGTTTCCCCAACTTGCGGTATTGCTGCTAAGTCCGTGATTTTTCCAGCTTCGATTCGAATATCCCCTGTTCGAACTTGTCCAGCCTCGTACCATCTCGCATTTTCAATTCGTGTTGTCATCTGCATCGTCTCCTTTGATTGTTTTCATCGAAAAGCACCATTCCAGAATCGCCATTCGCGCAAAGACACCATTTTTCATCTGTTCAAAAATCCGCGATTGCGGGTGTTCGACGAGTTCGTCGGCAATCTCGACTCCGCGATTGACCGGTGCCGGATGTAGGACGATCGCTGAAGGTTTCAGTCGATTCATCCGCTCATGCGTCAATCCATGTGTGACGTGATAGACATCTGGATCAAACCGTGTCGTTCCGTCATGCCGTTCGTGCTGGACTCGAAGCAACATCAAGATGTCACACTGTTCAACTGCTTCGTCCATTGAAAGATACGGTATTCCCATCGCTTCGTCATACCATTCGCGTGGCCCTGATCCATAGACGATGGCGCCAAGTCGTTTTAAGATATCGGCATTCGACCGAGCGACACGACTATGTTGTAAATCCCCACAGATGACGACTACTTTTCCTACAATCGTTCCAAACGTCTCGACCATTGTCATCAAATCAAGCAAGGACTGCGATGGATGCTGTCCGCTCCCGTCTCCTGCATTGATGATCGGAATATCGAGTGTCTGCATCAATTCTTCATAATAACCGGTGTCACCGTGACGAATGACCAATCCATCGGCGCCAATCGCTTCGAGTGTTTTGCACGTATCGTGTAACGTCTCCCCTTTTTGCACGGATGACGTCGCTGTTTCAAACGGCAGTAGATGCATGTTCAAACGATGCTCTGCCATTTCAAAGGAAGAGCGTGTCCGCGTCGAGTTTTCAAAAAACAGATTGACGAGTGTCTTGTCGGAAAAGTCTGGTGCCGGTTCGCCTTGTTTAAAAGCGAGACTACGTTCAATCAACGAATTGATCTCCGTTATGGATAAGCTTTCTAAATTGACGAAATGTCGGGTTTGCAAGATCGTTTTCATGTATTTCACTCCTTCAGGTCATGAAAAAGGCGCACCTTCTAAGTGAAGGTGCGCCGAAAGAAGACAGAGGAGTCCCTGCACCTTTTCATGGCCTTCACTTTATCGTTCTCTCGGAACGTCTTAAAAGTTGTTCGCTACAGATTGAGTTGTAGAGTTTTCCGTTGTTTCAACTGTTTCTTCGACCTGTTCCGTCGTTTTCGGAAGGATCAGATTCAGGATGATCCCAAGGATCGTCGCCAGTGCCATACCTTCGAGGGAGAAGTTCCCGATTTTCAAGGCGGCCCCTCCGATTCCCGTGACAAGAATGACAGCTGTGATCGTCAAGTTCCGTTTATCAGCAAGGTCGATCTTACTTTCCGTCAGTGTCCGGAGACCGTTTGACGCGATGACTCCGAATAAGAGAATACTGATGCCACCCATGACTGGTGTAGGAATCGTCTTGATGAATCCTTCGACATATCCGAGGAATCCGAAGCTGATAGCAAGAACCGCTGCCCCACCTAGGACGAAGACACTGTAGACCCGTGTGATCGACATGACGCCGTTGTTCTCACCGTACGTCGTAACCGGTGGTCCACCAAGCATCGAAGCGACTGTCTTCGCGATTCCGTCGCCAAGTACTGTCCGGTGCATCCCTGGATCAAGGAGCGTCTCGCGCCCAATGATCCGTGATGTCACTTTTTGTTCGCCGATGTGCTCCGTCAGTGTGACGAGCGTCACGGGAACGATCAGAAGCAAGGCAGCTGTATTCCATGATGGTGTGTAATTCAAGAACGGAATCGTGAAGTCCGGCACGTGGAAGAACGTTGCCTGTTGAAGTGGTTTGAAGTCAATGATTCCGACCGATGCCGCAACGAGATAACCGACCGTGATTCCGAACAGGATCGGAATCGTGCTCCACATTCCTTTTAAATACGTCATTGCGAGAAGTGTGACACCGAGCGTGACCATCGCGACGAGTAAGTAAAGTCCGTTGTACTTACCGTCCGCTCCGTTCATCGCCATGTTGACAGCGGTCGGGGCAAGCGATAACCCGATAACCATGATGACCGGACCGATGACAACAGGCGGGAGCAAGCGAAGCAACCAAGCAGCCCCCGTGTAACGGATGAGAAGTGAGACAAGTCCGTAGACGAGTCCAGCGACCATTCCGCCGATTAAGGCGTCCTCGACACCCCACCGTTCACTGACGGCGATGATCGGGGCGATGTAGGCAAAACTAGAACCAAGATATGTGGGTACTTTGAAGCGAGTGACGGCGAGGAAAATCAGTGTGCCGACTCCGCTTGCGACGAGTGCAACCGATGTGTTGAGTCCCGTTAAGAGTGGGACGAGCACGGTCGCACCAAACATCGCGAAGACGTGTTGTAGGCTGAGCATCAGCCAATTTAGAGGGTGAGTAGGTACTTCTTGTACATCAAGTACTGCGGCATGTTTTGCCATATGGATGACTCCCTTTCTGGTCTCTCTGGACCACCTTAAAGGTTTTGATTTTTAGCGTTTAATGAATACTTGATCGGCTTCGTCGACTTCAGCGAGCGCGACGACGACTTGCTCGTCACGTGACGTCGGAACGTTCTTGCCGATGAAATCTGGACGGATCGGTAACTCTCGATGCCCACGATCGACGAGGACAGCGAGTTGAATCATACTCGGTCTTCCGTGGTCGACGAGTGCGTCCATCGCGGCGCGGACGGTGCGTCCTGTGTAGAGCACGTCGTCAACGAGGACGACGATTTTTCCGGTGATGTCTTCCGGTAGATCAGATCCTTTTATTTCTGGCTCTAAACTTCGCTTTGACAAGTCATCTCGGTACATTGAGATGTCGACGACACCGAGTAAGACCGGCTTTCCTTCGATCTGTTCGATCCGCTTCGCAAGGCGGCGCGCGAGTGTCTCGCCACGCGTCTTGATTCCGACGATCATTAAATCAGCAATACCTTTGTTACGTTCGATGATTTCATGGGCGATCCGTGTCAGTGCGCGTCCAATCGCGGCTTCATCTAAGATGACGGCTGGTTTCATAGTTTCTCCTTTCATACAAAAGACCTTCTGCGGAAATCCGCAGAAGGTCATCGAAGACAGAATCATGGCATACGTCTTGTATGCATGCCTACGCACGTTTGTGGTAGGTTCTCCCTTTCGCAGCCTCTCCGGACTCGATTAAAGGTGATACTAGTTTGGTAGGATCGTCGCTCGGACGACCGAAGTGTCAGTAGAGGATGTCTCGCATCGCTCTCTAGGTGATACTCTACCGTTTTATTAGAAAAACGTCAAGACTCTAATTCAAGTTTTTTCAGTTGACCAATCTCGAATGTCATCTCTTCTGGGAGCGGTGCTTCAAAACGCATCCATTCGCCTGTCCGTGGATGTTCGAAGCCGAGAACCGCAGCATGCAAGGCTTGACCATTCATTTTCATCGTCTTACGTGGACCATATTTCGGGTCACCGGCAAGCGGGAAACCGATATAACGCATGTGGACACGGATTTGGTGTGTCCGCCCTGTTTCGAGTTTACATTCAACGACTGTAAACCCTTCGTACCGATCGAGAACACGGAAATGGGTTACGGCAGATTTTGAATTCTTATCCGTTACCGTCATCCGTTGACGATCGTTCTTATCGCGTCCGATCGGTGCTTCAATCGTTCCGAGCTCGTGCGGAATCTCACCGTGTACGAGCGCAATGTAGAGACGTTCCGTCGTTTTCTCTTTCAACTGATGCGCGAGTGATTCATGCGCTAAGTCGTTCTTAGCAACCATCAACAGACCAGACGTGTCCTTATCGATTCGGTGAACGATTCCTGGACGTTTGACACCATTAATGCCCGAGAGATCTTGACAATGATGTAACAAGGCATTGACGAGGGTCCCTGAGACATGACCTGCCGCTGGGTGGACGACCATTCCTTTTGGTTTGTTGACGACAATGACATCTGAGTCCTCGTAGACGACCTCAAGCGGGATATCTTCTGGTAAAATCTCAAGTTCTACCGCTTCCGGGATATGAACGGCAATCGATTCTGTTCCCGATAATTTATAGTTTGGTTTAACGACACGACCATCGACTTCGACGCGTCCCGCTTTTAACCATTCCTGTACTTGCGAACGCGACCATTCATTTTGTTCTGCGAGCCACTTATCAATGCGCCCTGTCGCTCCATCCGCTTGTACGGACCATGTTTCTACTTCATTCATTTATCCATCGTTCCTTTCTTAGTCAACCGTTCTTCGAACATGACGCTAATCAGCATCGTGATGACACCAAACGTCAAACAGACGTCTGCGACATTAAAGATCGGGAAATTATAGCCGAACGGGAAGAAGTGGAAGAAATCAACGACTTCTCCTCGAACCATTCGATCAATGAAATTTCCGATCGCACCACTAAGTAGTAGCGAGATACTCCAAGCAAATACCTTATTTTTCGTGCCTTCCTTGTAGAGGAAGTAAATCAATCCAATGACGACGATAATCGTGACGAAGAAGAAGAAACCGAATTTACCTTCGAGCATTCCCCATGCGGCGCCACGGTTCCGATACGAGTTGAGATAAAAGAAATCCGGAATGACTGTGATCGCTTGACCGATCGTCATATTTTGAACGACGATCCATTTCGTCAACTGGTCGATTCCAACGAGTAAAGCAGCAATCCCTAAGTAAAGCCACATCCTATTGTCCTCCGCATCCAAAAATAATGAGGGACGTCCTGCGAAGTCGCAGTCGCCCCTCCCTTTGTATCATTATAAAGAATTGACGACTTCAGTACAACGTGGGCAAAGCGTCGGATGAGCCGGATCTTGTCCGAGTTCTGTCGAATATGTCCAACAACGTTCACATTTTTCACCGTCAGCTTTTTGAACTGTAATACCAGTCGTCTCATACATCTTATCCGTTGTATCCACGAATTCGAGTTGTGAGACTTGGAGCAACTGCTCAAGATGATCAATCGTTTTAAGCAATGCTTTTGTTTCTTCCTTCGGTGCAAGCAAGAGTTTTGCTTCGAGTGTCTTACCGACGAGTTTCTCGACGCGTGCTTCCTCGAGTGCTTTTAAGACATCATCACGGAATGTCAGGAACGCGTTCCATTTCTCGATGAGAGCAAGTCCTTCTTCTGAGACTTCGACCGTTTCCGGAAGGTCCGTCAAGAAGATACTCTTCGTCTCAACAGCTGGTACGAATTCCCATGCTTCGTCTGCCGTGTGTGGCAAGATAGGTGCCATCAATTGCAACAAGGCGACGACTGTATCATACATGACCGTCTGAACCGCACGACGCGATGTCGCGTCTGCTTTTTCGATATACAGGATATCTTTCGTGTAATCGAGGTAGAACGACGACAAATCAAGGACACAGAAGTTGTGGAGCAATTGATAGACCGACATGAAGTCGTACGCATCATAAGCCGCTTTTACTTTTCCAACAAGTTGGTCCAGTTTCGTACGCATGAAACGGTCTGACTCTGGTAAGTCTTCAAATGCGACTCGGTGCGTCGCAGGATCGAATTGATCCAAGTTTCCGAGAAGGAAACGAACCGTGTTCCGGATTTTACGATATGATTCTGAGACTTGTTTGAAGTTATCCATCGATGCCCGAACATCAGCTTGATAATCGACAGATGCCACCCACAAACGAAGGATCTCTGCTCCGAATTGTTGCATGACTTGGATTGGTGCAATCGTGTTACCAATCGATTTCGACATCTTGCGACCTTGACCATCCAGAACGAATCCGTGACTGACGACCGCTTTGTATGGTGCTTTCCCAGTCGTTGCGACGGCTGTCGATAGCGACGAGTTAAACCAACCGCGGTATTGGTCAGAACCTTCAAGATAGAGATCCGCTGGACGTGTCAATTCAGGACGTGTCGCAAGGACACCGGCATGTGATGAACCAGAATCGAACCAGACATCCATGATGTCCGTTTCTTTTTTGAAGATACCGTTCGGACTTGCTGGATGTGTGAATCCTTCAGGAAGCAAGTCGACTGCTTCGCGCTCATACCAGACATTTGATCCGTGAGTTGCAAATAGATTCGCGATATGATCAATCGTTTCTGGTGTGACGATTTCCGTTCCATCTTCAGCGTAGAAGATTGGAAGTGGAACGCCCCAAGCACGTTGACGGGAGATGACCCAGTCGCCGCGGTCTTTGAACATGTTGTGGAGACGTGTTTCACCCCACTCTGGTACCCACTGGACGCCTTTGATCTCATCAAGGATTTCCGCACGGAAGTCTTTGATTGAAGCGAACCACTGTGGCGTTGCCCGGAAGATGACCGGTTTTTTCGTCCGCCAGTCGTGTGGATACGAGTGTTTGATGAATGACAGTTTTAAGAGAGCGCCTGCTTCTTCGAGTGCGAGACCGATTTCTTTGTTCGCATCTTCATAGAACATGCCTTCGAATCCAGGAGCTTCTGCCGTCATGACACCTTTATCGTCAACTGGGCAGAGAACGTCAAGCCCGTATGCTTGACCAATACGGAAGTCATCTTCCCCGTGTCCTGGAGCTGTATGAACGACACCCGTCGCTTCAGCTGTAACGTGGTCGCCGAGCATGACGAGTGATTCACGGTCATAAAGCGGATGTTTCGCTTTCACGTACTCGAAGTCCGCACCGTTGAAGACACGTCCAATTGTCGCGTCTTCCCATCCGAGCGCTTCGATGACTTCTGGAACAAGTGTTTCCGCTACGATATATCCTTTTCCTTGATACTCGATCCGCGCATACGTCAATTCCGCACTGACAGAGATTCCAAGGTTCGCTGGGATCGTCCATGGAGTGGTCGTCCAGATGACGAAATGATCCGTCGGCTCAAGGATGTTTTTTCCATCCATGACTTGGAATGCGACATAGATCGCAGCTGACCGTTTGTCTTGATATTCGATTTCTGCTTCAGCTAGTGCTGATTCAGAAGACGGTGACCAATAGACCGGCTTTTTCCCTTTATAGATATAGCCTTTGTTCGCCATATCCCCGAACAAACGAATTTGAGCTGCTTCAAATTCTGGTTGAAGCGTGATATATGGATTGTCATAGTCACCGAGAACACCGAGACGTTTGAATTGATCACGTTGGTGATCGACTTGTTCGAGCGCATATTTCGCACATAACTCACGGAATTCCGCGACCGTCATCGATTTGCGGTCAACACCTGCTTTTTGAAGTGCTGTCTCGATAGGCAAGCCATGTGTGTCCCAACCTGGTACGTAAGGGGACTGGAAGCCATTCATCGATTTGTAACGGACGATGATGTCTTTTAAGACTTTGTTTAATCCGTGACCCATGTGGATGTCACCGTTCGCATAAGGAGGACCATCGTGAAGGATGAACGTCGGTTTTCCAGCATTCTTTTCTTGGACCGCAGCATAGAGATTCATCTCTTCCCATCGTGCTTGCATATCCGGCTCACGTTTTGGCAAGTTGCCTCGCATTAAAAACTCCGTTTTCATCATCAATAAGGTTTCTTTGTAATCCATCTGACCATCTCTCACCTTTCGCTTTAAAAGTACAAAAAAAGCCAAGCTCATCCCTGAGATAGGGACGAGCTTGGCTGAACTCGCGGTACCACCCTACTAATCCTGCTCGTCTGTTCGACGACGCAGGACCGCTTAAGAACTCGCTAACGGGAGTGAACCGGCATGACTTACTGTTCGGAGAACGTTCAGTCATACACTCTAAGGGGATATCCCATCTCTTTCGTTGCTCGGGCTTCCACCATTTCCCGATTCGCTGTCAACTGTCCAAGATTCGACGTGTCCTTATCATTGATTTTATTTATACGACATCGTCGTCATTATACGCAACTGCTGGAACATCGTCAAGCGCTCCACGAGAAGAGAAATCAAATGCATCCCAGTCGTGGCTCGTCAATAATTCCATTTGAGCATCGATCAACACTTTGAAGCGATTTCGATAGAGCTCGATTTTCTTACGCATCTGTTCCACTTCGAAGTCCGTCCGTTGTGCCCGGCGTTGTGCCGCATCTTGCAATTGCTCTGCTTCGCGTTCTGCCTGTTTCAAGATCAAGCTTGCTTCTTTTGAAGCATTCGCTTTCACTTCTTCTGCCGCTTCCTGTGCGACAATAATCGATTTATTCAATGTTTCTTCCATCGAACTAAAGTAATCGACACGCGCTTGCATGTTTTGGATGACTTCCTGTTGTTGACGGTTCTCACGTAACAACAACTCAAAATCCTTGATGACCTGATCTAGGAATTCGTTCACTTCATCCTCGTCATAGCCGCGAAACTTTCGTGTGAACTCCTTATTATGAATATCGAGTGGCGTTAATGGCATGATGAATTCCTCCTCCGCATTTTTTTATCCTTTTAAAATACCGTATTGTAGTTTGATTCGATCCCGTTTCGTTGATCCGAGAATCGCAATCAGTTTAACGCGTCCCGTTCCACGTAAGGAAAGCAGATCCCCTTCTTCAAGCATGAAACTCACGTCATCGACTACCTTATAATTCACTTTACTTTCACCCTGTTTAATGAGCGTCTGTGCCTTTTGACGGGAGAAGCCGAGAATTTCACTGACGACCGTATCGAACCGAAGTGAGCTGACGAACCCGAGCGTCTCTTCCCACTCTTGTTCCTTCACTTTCAAGCGATCTTTTGCGTCTATGCGCGAAAGACGAATCTTCGTCTTACCTGCGCGTTCGACGTTTGCTTCGATATATGTCGCAACTTCGTCCGCGACAGCAAATTGCACTTGATCCTGGATGATGACGTCGCCGAACTTGGCACGCTTCAATCCGACGTTCAATAATGTACCGGTGACTTGACGATGAGATAGTTCAACGAATTTAGTAGGATAATGAATGCGATAAATGGAAATGTCAAAGTCATCCGCGTTGTATTCATAATAGTCTGGTGCGAGGATTGCTCGTTTACGTTCGGCGCCTTCGAAACCGCCCTCAAAAAAGAGGGCGCATTTCGAACCGACGAGTTCTTGTGTAATTTGCTGTTCACGAGGGTCTAGAAAATCCGTTAATTTAAACGTATACGTCGCTTCCACGTGATCAATCCAGTTCAAGACCGAATCGACGAATTCCCGCTCGCTTCCACGATAATGATCATATACACTCATACGAAGAAGATAGCTCGGATACCGGATTGTGCCAAGTTCAAGACGAGAAAGGCAACAATCGGCGAGATATCTAGCATGCCTCCGATAGGCGGGATAATACGACGGAAGGGTGCTAGGAATGGCTCGACCAACATCGCGAGCACTTGTCCGAATTTCGAATCACGGGCATTCGGGAACCAAGATAGCAGAATGTACACAATCATGACATAACTATAATATTGTAATAACGTACTTAATGTACGACCAATCGCGTACATCACTTGTGAATCCATACTTACCACCCCTTATGATTAATATCATCTTCTCCTAGGAGATTCGAGATGCTACCAGCCAACTCGACATTGTTTGGAACACAGAGGAGGGTATTCTGACTGATCGTCGTGATCGTTCCATCGAGAGCGAAAACGACACCAGATAAGAAGTTGATCATCTGTCGTGATTGATCTTTTGACATACGTTGCATATTGACGATGACAGCACGGTTCTGACGAAGATGTTCCCCAATCTCTTGGGCTTCGTTAAAGACACGTGGTTCACTCAAGATGACCTGCGATTTCGTTTTTTTCGTCGCATGTAGCGGCACGATATTCGATTGTCTCACGCTGTCCTCCTTTTGAGTAACACTTGGGGTAGATTCCTCGTAATACTCTTCGTACTCTTGTTGTGAAGCACCTCTACCTTTATTTATTGTAGCATCATTTTCATATTCGAGTTCATCTAAATCATCGCTGTTGCCGAGAAATAGATTTTGCATTTTTGATTTGAAACCCATATCCATTCTCCCTTCTTATCGTTTAGGTGTGAACGAGCGTCGTCCCGACTCGGACGAACGTCGCCCCTTCTTCGATGGCAATCTCAAAATCCGATGACATCCCCATGGATAACTCTGTACATGGAGCATACGACAATTTTTTTGCCTTGACCTCTTCTTGCAATGTTTTTAATGACCGGAATACCTCACGTATACGCGTCGTGTCTTCCGTCAACGGTGCCATCGTCATCAGTCCGATGACACGAATCGCGGGATACTGACCGATTTCGTGTAAGAACGACGGTACATCCTCCGGTGCAATACCTTGCTTCGATTCTTCTCCCGAGATATTGACTTGAATGAAACAATCAATGATTCGGTTCGTTCGTTTATTGATCTCTTCTGCCAAATGAAGACGATCGAGCGAATGCAGCACATCAATGGCATCGATGATCTGACGAACTTTACGCGTCTGTAACGTGCCGATGAAGTGCCATGTACAGGCTGTACGTCCAAGTTCTGCTTGTTTTTCGAGCAGTCCATCCGGACGATTTTCTCCAAGATGCGTTACACCGGCCTCTAATAATTCAGAAGCAACTTGACTTGAGACTGATTTCGTCACGCCAATCAACTGTACCTGCTTTTTGGATGAACTCTTTTCACTCGCTTGTTTTATCCGTCGTGTAACCTCTTGTACATTTTCAAGAATTGACATCCAATGACTCCTTTACGATCAAACTCGCGAACCGACCGCCGTGGTCGCCGTGGCGATAAGAGAAGTAATCTTCCGCCTGACAATGTGTACATAGACCTGAGTCAAGGACATCACCCACTCCACAACGCTCAGCAAGCGCAGCATTTGTTTTTTGTAGCGATAACATCGCTTTTCCATCTTCCTTGCGTATGTAAGGAGACTCATCGAGTTCAAGTGCGTCGATCGCATCGATAACGGGTTGATCGACTTCGTAACAACAATCACGAATCGATGGACCAATGACCATCTGAATCGATGAGCGACTCGCACCTGCACGCTCCATTTGTTTGACTGTCTCTTCAACGATATTGCCAACAGTCCCCCGCCATCCGGCGTGCGTATTCGCGATGATTCCTGTCGTCGGATCACAGAAGACAAGCGGAACACAATCAGCGAAGAGCATCATCAGTAAGACATTCGAATCAGTCGTCACCAATCCATCTGTACCCGGAATCGCTGTTTCGTAATCCAGAGCGCCGCGTCCGGAGTCAAGTGTCGTCACCTGTTCAACGTGATTCCCATGGATTTGCTGCGCCCAAATTGAGTTCTCAAGAGATAGATCAAGCTGTCGAGCAATGACTTGTCGGTTCTGGATGACGCCGTCACGATCATCGTTGACATGTAATCCTAAGTTACCGTTTCCATGTGGTGCTGCAAACTTCGTCGTAAAGGCGGCACGTACGGTACCTGTTGGTGTATCCCATTTGATCCATTGTCCAAACATGTTGATGCCTCCTTCGATTTTAAAAAAAGAGGCGCCGCTTTCGCGACACCTCTTGGTTTAGCAGTCGTGTCACTGGAACATCGATCAACGATTATTCCGGCGAAGGAAAGATGGGATGTCCATCGTTTCTTCGACATCTGGCGCTTTAGCTGGTTCAGGATTTGAGCTGACAGGCGTCTCTTCGACTTGTGGTTTAGACTCCTCTGTTGGTGGTGGAGTCGCTTGTTTTTTCTTCAATAGGTTTTTCATCATCTCTTGTGCGGATGGAATTTCGAAGTCGAGTGGTTCGTTTTCGAATTCTGTCGCGATGACTGTGACGATGATTTCATCTTCTAGGTTATCATTGATGACCGAACCGAAGATCAAGTTAACTTCCTCATCTGCTGCACTTTGAACGATCTGTGCGGCTTCCGTTACTTCATACAAGCTGAGGTTCGCACTACCCGTGATGTTCATTAGAACACCTTTCGCGCCTTCGATTGATGTTTCAAGCAATGGACTTGAAATCGCTTTTTTAGCGGCTTCCGTCGCGCGATGTTCACCTGTTGCGACACCTACACCCATCAAAGCAGAACCTTTTTCAGTCATGATCGTCTTCACATCGGCGAAGTCGAGGTTGATTAGACCAGGAACGGCAATCAAGTCCGTGATACCCTGTACACCTTGACGTAAGACGTTATCCGCTTCTTTGAACGCTTCAAGCATCGGTGTGTTCCGATCGACGATTTCAAGCAACTTATCATTCGGGATGACGATCAACGTATCGACTTTTTCTTTGAAGTTCTGGACACCAGAAACAGCATGTTGCATCCGTTTACGTCCTTCGAACATGAATGGCTTTGTCACGACACCGACTGTCAATGCGCCAATTTCTTTTGAAATCTCAGCGATGACTGGAGCAGCTCCTGTTCCAGTTCCGCCACCCATACCGGCTGTGACGAAGACCATGTCAGCTCCTGAAAGGATTTCTGTTAATTGTTCACGGCTCTCTTCTGCCGCTTTTTTACCGATTTCCGGATTTGCACCCGCACCGAGACCACGTGTCAATTTTGCGCCGAGTTGTAATTTCACGTCAGCTTGTGACATGTTCAATGCCTGAGCGTCTGTGTTTACAGCGATGAACTCTACGCCTTGGACACCGTGTTCAATCATTCGGTTGACGGCGTTCGAACCGCCACCGCCTACACCGATGACCTTGATTTTTGCTACTTGGTCCATCATTTCATCAAAATGCAACATAAAAAGGGCCCCCTAATATTTTTTACTCATTGGATTTTTTTGTAGGCATTAACCAAAGAATTTCTCAAAGAAACTACTGAATGACTTTTTCTCTTTTGGAGGCTGTTCACGCGTTGGTCGTTCTTCACGAGCAGGTGATGCCTGTTCGTTCATGAGCAGTGCATCCTGCTCACGTCCGGATGCTACGACTTCTTTCTCTTCTGCCCGGTCGAAACCTGATTTCGATACGGCGCTTCTTGAGAGTACATAACGTAACATACCAGCTGCAACGGCATACTTCGGATGACGAATACCAAGACTAGCAGGCTGATAAACATTGACGCTCTGCTTGAAAATCCGTTTTCCGAGCTGATCAATGCCAGGTAGTGAAGAACTTCCACCACATAAGATCAAGCCGCTATTCATGTGAGCGTATCCCGCTTGCGTCATTCGTTTTTGAATCATCTCGAAGATTTCCTCAAGTCGCGCTTCTAAAACGAATCCGATCTCTGATTGTGGTTCGAAACGATGTTCCCCGTTGATCGTGACGTATGAGACTTTCTCCTCCGGATCACCGAGTGCTTCGAGTGCAACGCCGTATTCTTCTTTAGCGAGTTTCGCATCTTGGTATTTGCAGTTCATCTTGTACGTCAAATCACGTGTCAGATGATCTCCACCGTAAGGCAACGTCGTCGAGTAGACGAGATCGTTCTTTTCATAGATGGAAAGCGTCGTCGTCTCATGTCCGATATCGATGATCCCAACACCGAGTTCTAGTTCATCAATCGATGCTGCGATTCTAGATACCGCTAAACTCTCCAGCACATATCCAGCAAGCTCTAAACCAGCCCGTTCAATGGAACGTTTAATGCTATGTAGGATCGTCTTCGCTCCGATGATGAGCTTCCCTGTTACTTCGAGACGATAACCAATCATTCCTCTTGGATCAGTGATTTCTGTTTGCTGATCAACCGTAAACGTCTTCGGCAAGACATCAACTACACTGAGTTCATTTGGAATTCGCATGACCATCGCAGAATGCAAGACATCTTTCACATCATCATCCGTGATTTCATTGTCCTCACCTTTGATTGACGTCATCCCCTGGCAATCCTTGACTTGAATGTGCTCGCCCGAAATAGCGACATATACTTCACCAATTGGTTCACCAAGTGTACGTTCCACTTCTGTGACCGCTTGTTTAATGGCATGTACCGTTTGATCGATGTCAACGATGACACCTCGTTTAACACCCGCGGATGGTGCAGAACCTTCAGCAAGAACGTTCAGCGTTCCACCAAGTAGTTCACCGACGATGAGCTTCACCTCCGATGTCCCAATGTCGAGTGCGGCAATCGTACCTTTCGTTTCCATGGGAGTGACACCTCCACTTTCATAATACTAATCCTTTTTATTCCTAATTATATTCTAGGAATAGATCAGGCTTCTTCTCGTTTAAGTCTACACTATATAAATACTTACGAAAAGAAGTTATTGCCCGTCTTAGCGTCCTAATAGATTACGATTTGATGACGATTCAAATAAAGGTCGACGAATGAAAACACATGTTTGTTTTTTTGTTCGTCAGCCCTTTACGAATCTTCTATTTTTTCCCTTTATATGGTTTGAAATAGATACCACCATCAATTGTAATTGTTCCTGTCTTTCCTTTTGGTAAGGCAGAAATGACCTTTACATATTCATTCAATGAATTAGAAAAGGCAGAAGTACTGAGCAAAACCGTATTCCCATCCGTCATGAACAACTTCAGACCACCTTTGTCAGTCTTATCATTAGCGACGATCTCGGATATCCGGCTCCGTACTTTCGGCTCGATTTTAACAAGCTCCTTCGTCAATCGATTTAGAGATTGATCGGTGAAGCCAGTCAGGATCGGAGCGTCAAACAATTCTTCCTTCGACTTACCGGGAATGATCGTTCCATCCGCAAGGACGATCCGGTCTCCCGGTTTATCTTTCGCATAGGCAATCTCTTTCTCTTCCGTCACCGTCACGCGATATTGGTGCAAAAATTGCTTTTGCATCGTTGCTTCTTGAATACCTGGGACCTTCTCAATCCGTTCAAGAACGTCTTCCTCTGACACATTAAAGGCATGTGTCTCTTTCACCTTGATCCCGGATGCTTGCAAAATATCCTCTGATTTCACATTGACGTTACCATCAACATCAAATCGAGCGACCCGGGAATAGCTTGACTGCAGATAAAAGACGACACCGACCAATAGACCAATCAAAATCAGGACATAAATGAGTCTTCGGTTAGCTTTTTTGCGACGTTGTTCACGGATATAAGGTATCTTATCCTCGAGACTGCGGACGTTCTTGTCCTCTTGCGGTCGTTCGACCGCTCTCCGTTCCCTCACGTCTCATTCCTCCTCTATACGTAACAGTTCATTTCCCTATCGGTCTTTTCCTGCAATAGTTTAGTTTTTTTGTCCTGTTAGTCGTAACAATTCATCAACTAAGTCTCGTGATGCATTCGGCATACCGAGCGCAAGTGCTGCTTCAGACATCTTTTGTTGTTGCGCCAATGCTTTTTCACATGCATCAAATAACCGTTCACCTGTCAGTTCTTGTTCACGAATCAATAGACTCGCACCTGTCTCGACGAGCGATGAGACATTGACTTCTTGATGGTTTTCCGTCACGTAAGGACTTGGAATGAGGACACTCGGTAACCCAAGCGTCGTCAGTTCTGCTAATGTACTTGCTCCCGAACGCGAAATGACAAGTTGACTTGCTTTTAGGATGTTCGGTAAATCATATACAAATGGACGCAGTTGAATGCGTTCAGGTACTGAGCCAACGCGTGAAACAATCGTATCGTAATGAATCTGACCCGTAACGAAGAGGAGCGACCATCCGGCTTGTTCAACTTTCGGCATCATGTCGACGACTGCTTCATTGATGGCAGGCGCACCACGACTACCACCATAGATGACAACGAGTGGACGCCCTTCCTCGAAACCGAAACGTTGACGCTCTTCCGTTGGGTTGATTTGTAACTCCGCTACTTCAGAAGCGCGTGGGTTTCCGATCAGAACCGTCTTTGTTTCGTTTTTACCGAAGTGATGACCGGATCCTTTGAAGGATAATGCGACACGGTCCACATAACGCGCTAAAAATTTATTGGTGATACCGGGAAGACTGTTTTGTTCATGAACGAGTGTCTTAAAACCCATTTTTGCTGCCGTGTACAGAACAGGTCCACAGACGAACCCACCTGTACCGACGACAATATCCGGTTGGAACTGGCGCAGTAGTCGGCGAACCCGTCGGACACTCTTGACAAACCGGATACCCGTCTTGACGTTCTCGAACGACAGCGAACGACGGATGCCAGAGATCTCAATCGATTCAAATGGAATTCCTGCCCGACGGACGATATCCGCTTCGAGACCGTTTTCTGTTCCGATATAGAGGACCTCACACGGCATGCGTTCTTCGAGCTCTCGGATCATGGCAAGTGCCGGATAGATGTGACCACCTGTACCGCCACCAGAGACGACGATTTTCATACTGTTGTTCCCCCTACTTCATGTACGGCACGAACGAAATGATCGCCGCGCTCTTCATATGTCTTATACTGATCCCAACTTGCGGATGCTGGTGATAAAAGAATGATGTCTCCAGGTTGTGATACTTCAAACGCTACTTTCACGGCTTCATCCATCGTCTTGACGACCGTTGATGAATAGCCGTTTTCAGATGCAAGCGTTCCGAAGCGATGTCCGGTTTCTCCCAGTCCGATGACATGTTTGACGTGCTTCATCGCATCGAGTAGCGGTGTCAAATCCGCTCCACGCTCGAGCCCACCACATAACCAGATGATGTTTGTCGTGAATCCAGATAGGGCTGCTTCTGTCGCGACGTTATTCGTCGCTTTCGAATCGTTATAAACTTTTCGACCAGCAATTTCACCGACGAACTGTGTCCGGTGCTCTACTCCTCCGAATGTCCGTAGCACATGCTGGACATTCGCTAATGGTAAGTCGAATGGTTCGACGAGCGCTAAGGCCGCGAGGACGTTCTCAACATTGTGACCACCACCGAGAGCAAGTTCTTTGACGGGTAGAATACTCGATCCATTGATCGTCAACACATCATTCACTATTTCTGCATAAGCAGATTGACGACGTGAGAATAGGAGCGGCGTCACATTTGCTGTCTTACCGAGCTCGTTGACCGATGCATCATCAGCGTTCAAGATAAGCCGATCCGAAGATGTCATGTTTTTGAAAATCCGAGCTTTTGCTTCTCCGTATGATTCAAAATCACCATGATAATCGAGATGTGCCGGTGATAGATTTAAAAAGGCCGCTGTGTATGGTCGGAACTGATCGATCCCCATCAATTGAAAACTCGATAATTCAATGACGATGATGTCATCTCGTTTCGCCTGACGTGCGATTTCAATTGCCGGAAATCCAATGTTGCCTGCCAAATGCACACGTCGAGACCCTGTTTTCAACAATTCATGAACGAGTGTCGTCGTCGTCGTTTTCCCGTTTGATCCTGTGATAGCAATCCACGTCGCATCTGTTGCGTGATACGCCAGTTCCACCTCTGTCCAAACGGGAATGTTGCGTCGTAATGCTTCTTGTAACAATTCGATCTGATACGGAATCCCTGGATTCTTGACGATCAAATCGATGTCATCGAGTAGTGTAAGCGGATGCCCACCATAAACCGTTTGGACATCGAGTGATGCAAGCACTGCTTGATCACTCTCGGACGGTGTTTTCCCGTCATTCACTGTCACTTCTGCACCTACGCTCGCTAAATAACGAGCGGCTGCGATTCCACTTTTCGCCGTTCCGAGAACGAGCACCTTTTGATCATTCCATTGTCGTTGTTCCATTGTTGAATCGCTCACTTTCTCTCTTCGTTTTTATCACATAAATACGTAGGCGATGAATGCCATCAAACAGCTGATTCCTGCGAATGTACCGACAATCCGCCATTCGCTCCAACCAACCATTTCAAAATGGTGATGAATCGGACTCATTTTAAAGATACGTTTCCCTGTCGTCTTAAATGAGATGACTTGTAGAATGACAGATAGTGTCTCTACAACGAAGACAATGCCGATCAAGACAAGGAGAAGTTCTAGTTTTAGGACAATCGATAGACCTGCTAGTGCGGCACCGAGTGCAAGGGACCCTGTATCGCCCATGAAGATTTTTGCTGGATGAGCATTGAATAAAAGGAATCCAATTAGGGCACCAACTGCTGAGAAGGCAAAACAAGCAGCACCTACTTCATCCGCGATGAACAAACTGTACAAACCGAAGAAGAGGAATGTCGGAATCGCCGTAAACGATACGAGACCGTCTAACCCGTCTGTCAAGTTGACAGCATTCGAGAATCCGACTAACCAGAACAAGGCGACGAACGGATAGATGATACCAAAATCAAGTTTGAAGTCTGTGAATGGAATCGACAGATACGTCGCGTCACTCGTAAATCCACCACTCAACCAAACGAATAACAATCCGACGACGATTTGCCCAATCAGTTTTTGCTTCGAATTCAAGCCGAGATTACGCTTCTTGACGACTTTGATGTAGTCATCGATGAAACCAATCGCACCATATGCAAGTGTTAAAAAGAGTAACGATAACTGTGTCGTTGATAAATCACCCATGACGATTGCTCCAAGAACACTGACGATCATCGCGACGAGAATGACGATCCCGCCCATCGTTGGCGTTCCCGATTTGACCTGATGCCATTGAGGTCCTTCTTCCCGAATTTCCTGACCGAACTTCAATCGGTGTAGAAACGGAATTGCCTTTGGCATAACAAGTAGTACAACAAGAAATGCAAGAATAAGACTGATGAATAATGTGATCATAGCAGACACCCTTTTTCAAAAATTAGTTTTCGTTCAGATAGGTCAATATCCGTTCGAGCGCCATCCCACGTGACGCTTTCAATAAAACGATTGTTCGTTCTCCAAGCAGCGAACGCAATTGTTCAGCAGCATCCTCAACAGATGCCGCAAATTGGATTTGGACGGATGGGTCGCTGATTCCTTCAGCAATCCACGCGCCTTTCTCCCCTACTAGAATAGCATGCGAGACCGGTAACGTAATCCGCTTTCCGACCGAGGCATGTAACAAGCGTTCCTGGTCTCCTAGTTCATACATATCGCCGAGCACGAGAACACGCGTCGTATACCCTTCTAATGCAGTGATTGTCTCAATCGCTGCATTCATCGATGTCGGACTTGCGTTATACGCATCGTTGATGACCGCCGTCTCCTCAAAGAGCAGTCGTTCCATCCGCATTGGTGTCAGTTCAACCGCGTCGAATCCTTCTTGGATCCGGGCATCCGTCACGCCAAGCGCGCGCGCTGTCGCAATCGCGTACGCTGCATTTCGGACTTGGTGTTTTCCTAACACAGGCAGATGAAAGGCAGTACCATCGTAAGCAAAGGCTGTTCCGAAAAATGTTGCTTCTGTCGTCTCGATCCGGTACGTATTCCCAATCTGATAACCGATTTTCTCCGCTTCGACTTCTGCTAGAAGTGGTTCATCCCCATCAACGAACAGATGACCTCCTGGTTTAAGACCAGACCGAATCTCAAGCTTTGCTTTGGCGATTCCACTACGTCCACCGACTTGCTCCGCATGGGATTCACCGATGTTCGTGACGAGCGCAATATCTGGTTCAGCAAGATTCGATAAGAATTCGATATCGCCAAAACCGTTCATTCCCATTTCCAGTACGGCGACTTCCGTGTCAGCCGGCATCATGAGAATCGTTAACGGCATCCCGATATCCGAATTGAAGTTCCCTTGTGTCTTATGTGTCTTGAACGTTGTCTTGAGTACACTTTCGACCATGTCTTTCGTCGATGTCTTGCCATTCGATCCAGTGATGGCAACGATTTTTGGCGCAATCCGCATTAAGTATTGTTTAGCGATCTCTTGCAAGGCAACCAGTGGTTCATCGACTTCTAAGAAAACGACATCGATGTCCGGTCGATCAATCCCTCTCTTCCATAAGGTGACGATCGCTCCTTGATTTTTTGCGCCTTCCAGGAAGCGATGACCATCGACGCGTGCTCCTTGAATTGGAACATAGAGACCATCTTCAAGATGTGCGCGTGAATCCGTTGCGAAGTGGCGGACGACCCGGTCGTCTCTGACATCAAGATGCAGCCACTCAGCAATTTGCGTAATTGTTAACATGATATATACCTCCATTCGATGACAGCAAAAGAGGACGAATGCAAAAGTCAACGAATGACTCCTGTTCGTCCTCGTCTTCCTGTAGAAATCAGGAAACTTGCCCCACCGTTATTCTTTAGGTTCAGCTAGTTCGACCGTCAACTTTCCATTTTCCTTCACTAGTGTACCAGTTCGAGCTGATTGTTTGGTTACAAAACCTTTACCGATGACATCGAGCTTCAAGTCATATAAGCTGACGAGCTTTTTGACGTCTCGCTGCGACCACCCCGTCAGATTCGGCATCTTAAATGTGTTCGCCGTCTTCAGCAAGACACGTTCTCCACTGACGAATTCTTGACCACGAGACGGAATCTGCGAAACGACCTCCGCTCCATCCCCAAGGATGATTGGAACAGCTTCTTGTTCTTTCGCCAAATCCGTTGCTTGTCGAGCGCTCTTCTTGATATAGCTCGGCGTAATCTTCGCTTTGACATCCACCGAATCTTTTTGCGTTTCCGGTTGAATGCTCCGGTACTGTAATGCTGTATTCATGACACTTTTGAACACCGGACTCATGATGAGTGGTCCTGAAACTGATGATTCATTTTTTGACGGACGATCGACCGCGATGTACATGATCAATTCCGGATCATCTTTTGGTGCCATGCCGATGAACGAGTGAATGAATTTTCCTTGAATGTATTTTCCGTTCTCAGAAATTTGAGCTGTACCGGTCTTACCGATGACACGGTAGTCTTTCAACTTATACATTTGACCCGTTCCGATTTTACTGTTGACGACACCGTCCAGTGCATCCCGCGTCGCTTTGGCCGCCTCTGCCGAAATTGGCTTACCGACGACTTCTGTTTTCGCTCGGTACGGTGCTTTATCCGTATGATCAGCTTTTTGGATGATATGCGGTTTGACCATTTCACCGTCACCAGCAATTGCTGTTGCCCCTTGGAGTAATTGCATTGGTGTGACTGCAGTCGATTGTCCCCATGAAGTGATGAGCGCATTCAGCGGTTTTGACAAATCAGACTGACTGTTTACTTCTCCCGAGATGTCTATACCCGTTCGTTGGTCAAAATGAAACTTCTTAAAGTATTCTTTATACCGTTCGATCCCAAGTTTTTCTGCTGTCAACTTCGAGAACATGACGTTCGAGGAGTGATAGACGCCCTCGATCATCGGAATTGTGCCCCAACCAACATCATTGTAATCCTTGATGACCGTTCCTTTGTAATTATAGCTACCCGATTTATACTTCTCGTTCGGACGGAAGACTCCCGCATCAATCGCTGCTGCGAGCGTAAAAATCTTCATCGTTGAACCCGGTTCGAATCGTGAGGATACGGCGAAGTTCGTAAAATCTTTCATGTCACGTAAATTCGGGTTGAACGATGGCCGATCCGCCATGGCAAGGATTTCACCAGTCTTCGCATCCATGACGATACCCGTTGCGTTTTTCGGCTTATACGTGTTGTACATTTTTTGCATCTGTTTCTCAAGCGACTGTTGAATGCGATGATCGATTGTCAAGTACAGATTCGATCCGTCCTTCGGTTCATTCGAGACACGTGAAGAACCTTGGATCAACGGATTACCACTCCGGTCTTTCTCGAAGACGCGTGCACCGTAAGACTCACTCAAGGCATTATCATACTGTTTTTCGATCCCCATTTGTCCCTGTAACGCGACACGACCATTCTCCTCGGTGATCTTTTGGACGAATCCGAGTGTATCGGACAAGAAGATACCGTTCGGATAGTATCGTTTTGGCTCTTCGATCATCCGGATTCCAGGGAGTTTTAACTTGTCGATCTTCTCTTTTTGATCGAGTGTTAAGTCATTTCCCTTTTTTCCGAATTCGATTTGCGAACGTTCTTTGTTCTCAATCAAATAGGTTTCCAGTTCCTTCGTCGTCATTCCAAGTATCGGTGCAAGACCTTCAGCCGTCTTTTTGAAGTCGACGATCGTCTCATCCGGATCCTTGACGCCACCTAGTCGGTAAATACCAATCAGGTGATACGACGGAACATTAATGGCGATTGGAGAACCGAGACGGTCAAAAATTTCACCGCGTTCTGCCCCAAGCGTCTCCTGGGACTCCCATCGCTTTTTCTCAGCATAGGCAATCATATCTTCCCCATGGAATTGTTTAGTTGTCGCTAAGTATAAAAATCTGCCAATAAACACAAAAAAGAGAGTAGCAAATATCACCATGATAAAGGCTACTCTCCAACGGGATTTTTTCAGTGGATTCATTTAGGAATCACCTTGATGTTCCCTTTACGCATATCAAGACCCTGTTCTTTTGCAATCTTATAAATCCGTTCCGGAGAGCTTAAGTTCGTGACCTCTAGTTGTAAACGTTCATTTTCTTTTTTGAGTGACTGTGTGACTTGGTTTTCTTTCGCTAAGTCACGACTGACATTGTACGCCTCGTTGTGCGTACTGATCGTCAAACTCCCAAATAACACAAGACCACCAATCATCGCACTGTATAAGAATTTTTCAAAGGGATACAAGCGATACTTCGGACGGACGGCGACGCGACGTGCGATATCTTCCGTCTTCCGTGGTTCCTGAACAGGTTGTTGACGAACGGGTTGAACCGTTTGGACCGATTTACGAAGTGGTTCTGCCATTGGAATGCTCCTCTCAAGATTCTTTCATTTTTTCAGCGATTCGTAATTTTGCCGATCGAGCGCGACGATTATCATCCAGCTCTTCGACACCAGCTGTAATCGGCTTGCGTGTGACGAGTCGGAGTTCGGGCTCCATCTCGACCGGTATCATCGGCAAGCCCGGTGGAAGCTCGGGTAGTGATGATTTTTCTTTGATCGCCTGTTTACACATACGATCTTCAAGTGAATGGAACGTAATGACACATAAACGTCCACCAACCCGTAATACATCAATTGCTTGGTGTACCGCACGGTCAAAGACGTTCAATTCGTCATTGACGGCAATTCGGATCGCTTGGAACGTCCGTTTCGCAGGGTGACCACCTTTACGTCGTGCTGGTGCTGGAATCGCATCCTTGATCAATTCGACGAGTTCGAACGTCGTCTCAATTGGTTGCTCTTCCCGCGCTTTTTCGATTTTGCGTGCAATTTGTTTTGAGAACTTCTCTTCCCCGTATGTAAAGAAGATACGTACGAGATCATTGTAAGACCATTCATTGACGACTTCGTAGGCAGAAAGTGGAGAAGATTGATCCATGCGCATGTCGAGACGTGCATCGTGATTGTAACTAAATCCCCGTTCCCCTTCGTCTAATTGTGGTGAAGAGACACCAAGATCGAATAAGATGCCGTCTACTTTCTCGACGCCATGTGCTGCTAATTGCTCTTTTAGATAAGCAAAATTACTCTTTATTAAAGTAAAGCGACCTTCATACGCCGCGAGACGTTCTGCTGCATGAGCAAGGGCGACATCATCTTGATCAAATGCGTATAGATGACCTGTCGTCAGTTGTTTGACGATCTCTTCGCTATGTCCTGCTCCACCTAATGTACAATCGACGTAAATACCGTCGGGTTTAATCGCGAGTCCTTCGATTGACTCCCATTTCAATACCGTTTCATGCTCAAACATGTCCTGCCTCACCTTTCACTGTCCTTGAAGGACGTTACTCTTTTTCAATGTATCACATTCTCTCATGAAAACGTTACGAAAATGAGACAGTTTCCTTGATTTATTTAACTTTTGTGTAATTTTCGCTAAAAAATCAAAAAAACCTGCTTGTTTCAGCAGGTTTAAAGGAAAATTTTCAGTTGTTCAGCCGCATTTGCCTCATAAGCGTTCCTTAAGTCCCGAACAAAATCAGGACCATGATGATTCAACCACGGTAAGATGGAGTGAATCCTTTCTTGTGGCGCTCCATCCGGTAGCAAATGATAGGCCGTTTCTTTATACTGTCGCGTCTGTCGATCAAATTGACGTCGATCTTCTGCTAACAAACTAGCAATCGATTGTTCGAGTTGTTTCTTGATTTTCTCACTCTTACTCGAAGTTCGCAGTAGCTGATGTTCGAGCGAAAGAAACTCGGAGACGAAGCTATCTTTCAGCATCGCTGCCGTCTGCAGGCGCCCTGTCATCTGCTCTTCCGAATAGACGGGAATCGGAACGCCTGACCGGACGATCTCTTCGAGTGATACGTCGAGTTTCATAAGCCGTTTTTCATCGCTATGACGCACGAGTAATCCGCCCATACGAGGGATTAATAACGGCATCGTCCACTTCAGATGGTGAAACAGTGGGCGTAAGCGCGTCCAGTAAGCTAATTCTCCCGGTCCACCAATGTAGGCAAGCGTCGGGAACAGATAATCCTGCATCAATGGTCGGGTCACGACACTGTTTGAGAATCGTTCCGGACTGGCGTACAGTAACGCGATCAATTCAAGTTCTGTATACCGCTTCCCTTGTTTCGTCTCAAATCCGCTTGCTGTCGGATAAAGCAACTGACGACCGTGATCATCGATGAAAAGATGCGCGGCCTCCTCGTTCAAGAATGTGTCGGGTAATTCTTTCGTCTGTGTTATTCCGTCCGTCAATGCCTGTCTGAATTCCGCATTGTCTTGAATCAATCGTTCAAAAAACGGAATCTCGAGTTCACGGACAGGGTGTGTATCAGCATCAAAGAAGACGATATCGAAATCGATCAATTCGCCGATTAATTGTGAGAAAAACATGCCATACGATGTACATTCTTCAACGAGTTGTTTCAGCCGCGCAACTAATCGTTTCGTGTGGATCGTCTCCGGCATTGCCCGGAACGTTTCTTCAATGATTTCTAGAAGTGCCGGCTGATCAAAAGACAAGCGACTGACCGAGCGGGCAATCGTTTCCGCAGGGGCGACTGCGATTTTTCGCGTTTGAAAATCTGCTGTCGGAACATAAACATGATTGATCTCATCAAAATCGTGATCTTCGGTCGCGAGCCAAAAAATCGGAACGACAGGGCGATCAAGTGTCGCTTCCGCCTGCTGCGCGACCTTAAGACAGGTCAACAGTTTATAGATGGCATATAATGGTCCGCCAAAGATGCCGGTTTGTTGCCCTGTGACCACAGCTTGTGCCTCACCTGTACGAAGTTTCGCGACACGCTCCCGCAATCGCTCCGTCATATTTGGATTTTGGCGTTCGAGTTCGTCCGTTAGCGCCGCAAGATGCGGATAGTGACGCTCTTCAAGTAAGCGGCTTCTCGACGCTAAACCACTCGTTCCGAGGTGATCGACATATGTTAAGAATTCTTCTCGTGAAGCACGATGCATCAGCGAGTTGTCATCATATAAGGCTTCAAATGGTTGTACCTTCAAACAAAATCCCTTCTTTCTTACCTAACTCGTCAGCTGATGAACAGTTGACGTATACCGAGCACGAATAACACGAAATGAACGGGTAACGCTAGCAAGATGATGATCCGCCAACTGTGCCGAATCATTTGTCTTAAATCGACATCAAGTTGCCGAATCCGTTGCCAGAGCGCGTTCAACGCAAACACTACCAACACGACGATGACGATCCATCCTAAGTAATTTGTTCCGGTCAAGGCAATCAATGCGACATGAATGGCATATAGAACAATGAATGTCCCAACGTCGAGTGCGAATCGGACTGCCTTCCCGTGTTTTCGAAACAGAAGTAAAAAGATGAGATACAACGCAAGTAGGCTGAATAAAGGAAAAATGATGAAAACCGTCACTGCGGACCCTCCCTCTGTTTGATCTGTTCATAATAAAAAGATAAACGTGGCGTCGCAGTCGTCGCCTGACGTAACGCGTATCCAAGTATCGGTTCCACTTCTGTTTGGCGTCCTTGCTCAAGATCTCGTAACATCGAAGAACGATTTTTACTCGTGTTCTCCATGATTCGCTCGATTTCGGAATAAGTAATGCTATGATTCGGAAAAATCGTCTGCATTTCGTCAAATAATTGACGTGCTTCTTGTCGATAAGGCATTTCTAACAAGGATCCATTCTCAACACCGTAATATGCCGTCACTGGATTGATGACGACGTTGATGAACAGTTTCGTCAATAAGACCGCTTCCATATCCGACTCGAATTCAAAACGGAGCTGTATTGACGACAAGTTCGAAATTTCTTGATTTCCATATCGAATACGTCCTTGTCCAGTATGCCTGACTTCAAACGGCGCAGTGCGCATGGCTCCATGTTCGACGACACCGAATAAGACTTGCGGCAATTGCTCTTTCCATTTCAAATGATCCATTCCATTTTGCAGGAACATGACGGGACACGTCAGCCGTTTGAGGAATGGAATCACACTTTTTATATCATACGACTTTGTCGCTACAAACACCAAGTCTTCTGACTCGAGTCGATCAATCTTCCGGATTCGTACAAGTCGACTTGCCTGTCCATCGCGAATGATCGAACGTTCCTCTTCTTGTTCTTGTCGAGTATAGAGCGTGACTGCATGCTCTTCCGATAAATAAGAGGCAAGCAATAAACCGATGGCTCCCGCGCCAATGATTCCAACGTTCATCTTCATCATTTCCCCTTTCATGAAAAAAGCGACCCCAAAACCGATTTCTCGATTCGAAGGTCGCTTTTATACCGATCAATCAGCTTACTTGCTGACGATTTCTTTACCTTTGTACGAGCCACATGCTTTACAAACACGGTGTGAAAGTTTCATTTCACCACAGTTTGGGCACTCGACCATACCTGGTACACGGAGTTTGAAATGAGTACGGCGAAGACGTTTGCGTGTTTTCGACGTTCTGCGGAATGGTACTGCCATCGTTGTCCACCTCCTTGAAAAAATACACTCGCCTTTACTTCAGAAATCAGGAATCCTGATCTTTTTTAAAGAACTGAGCGAGACCCGCGAGTCGCGGATCGATTTTTGGTTCGGTTTCCTCTGGATCCTCTTCAGAAAGAATCGTCCAGCCTTCCCCCTCAACCAACTGATTCTCTTCATCATCCCCATGCACTTGCACTGGCACATGAAGTAAAATCAATTCTTGCACGAGCGGTCGAAGATCGACCGTATTCCCGATCGGCACGTTGATGTCATCTGCTTCGTTCGAAACAGCATCAACCTCGAGCAGGAATGGCTCGATGGATTCAATCTCGAATGGATAAGCGACGTCATTTAGCGTCCGGGCATCCGGAAGCGTCATTTCGCCGGTAATCCGGAGATTGAATATTAATTGATTCGATGTAAACGATGCATTTGCACGAACGTGCACAGGTTGCACCGCCCGGATATCCGGATGGAGGGCGACTAGCTCATTGAGCTCGATCGTCTCGTTAACCTGAAGTTGACCCAGATTGCGCAATTTATTCAATTGCATCAGGGACCATTTCATCCGAATCACCTCAATTGCAACAATATGAATTATAGAGAGGACATCTTGTTTTGTCAATGTTTTTTCTTTACACTGAAATCGCTAGAGAACGAACACTTTTGGACGTCTTTATCCATATTACCGCACTTAATTCGGTTTGCAAAGGAGAAAGTTTTCATGAGGATGACAGCTATCATTTCAGAGTACAATCCGTTTCATAATGGACACTATTATCAAGCGACGACAGCACGACGGGAAACGGATGCCGACGTCATCGTCGCCATCATGAGCGGGACGTTCATGCAACGTGGTGAGCCCGCTTTTACAGACAAATGGACACGTGCTCAAGCAGCAGTCGCAAGTGGTGCCGTTGATCTCGTTCTTGAACTCCCCTTTTATTTTGCCGTCCAACGCGCAGATCGGTTTGCGCTCGGTGGGGTGACGATCGCTGAGACGATTGGTTGTGAGTCACTTTCGTTCGGAAGCGAATGTGGAGACATCCATCCCTTTTTGCATGCGGCATCGGAACAAATTGAAGAGACTCTTGCATATAAGCAAGCGTTACGTGACGGATTAACAGCTGGTCTTTCTTCTGCTCACGCTGCTAGTCAAGCGTTCAAGAGTGTCTCACAGACGCTTGATTTGACACAACCGAACAATACACTTGGTTATTATTATGCTCGCGCCGCGAAGACCGTTTCGCTTCATACGACAAAACGAATTGGAAGTGGCTATCATGACCTATCAACCGGAGCTATCATGAGCGCCACTGCGATACGCGCCCATTACCAGACGCACGGTCAGCTGCTCGCACTTCCCGAACAGACGGAGGACGTCCTTACAAACGCTTCTTTCGCTCATTTTTCGCATTATTATCCATGGATTCGACAACGCCTATTGACGACTCCCGTATCTGAGTTGATACGAATCGCCGGAATTGATGCTTCACTAGCTCCTCGTCTCATCGAAGGTGCCAAACAAGCAGAGACGTTCGATTTCTTTTTAAATCACGTCAAAACACGTCGTTATACGCGTACAAGCCTGCAGCGTGCCATTGTCTATCTGTTGACTTCAACGACAACGGAAGAGGTCGCACGGATTGATTATGATCATGTTGATTTCGTTCGCCCCCTCGCTTTTTCAGAACAAGGACGACTGGCACTTAAGAGTATCAAAACGCGTGTCCCTGTTTTAAGTACGTTCACGAGCCATCCTTGGCTAACAAAAGAAAGCCAAGTGACAGCTGCATACGCACTGCCCTTGGCTCGCTACGACGCGTTGCTCGAACACCGTCGTTTTCCTTATTTCGCTNNGGAAGTTCTTCCAAATAATCAATCGCATCTTCAACTGTCTTGATCGGAACGAGCTTCATGTTCGTTCCGAGTTTTTTAATGGATGGTTTTGCTTCTTTGTAGTTCTCTCCTGCTGGTACGAACATGATTTCTGCTTCTGCCTCGTCAGCAGCGACTACCTTTTGCCACGCACCACCGATCGGTCCAACTTTACCGCCTTCTTCAATCGTTCCTGTACCGGCAATCTTATGTCCTTTCGCCAAATCACCCGGCGTCAATTGATCATAGATTTCAAGCGTGAACATCATTCCTGCAGAAGGACCACCGACATCCTCGATCTGAAACTTAATAGCGGGGTCTGTCGTTACGTTTGAGATCGGTAATGGTTCATAAATACCAAGTCCGACACGTTTGACTTCTTTCGACAACTGATCCACTCGAATCGTCGTCTTCTTGACTTCTGATTTACGCGTGAACTGAATTGGAACGGCTGTTTTTGCTTTTTTCGATTGAATCGTCTTCATGAAGCCATCAAATGACGTAATCGATTTCCCATCGACGCCCGTGATCCGGTCTCCAGCTTTCAGTTTCCCTTCGGCTGGACCACCTGGAATGACACCGGACACATAGACCCCTTTAAAGTCGATATCGACCTTTTTATCAGCTAATTCATAGGCCTCGATCGTCGCATTATGTTGTGCTTCTTCCATGTATAGTTTCTGACGTGTTTCATACTGTGCATCTGACTCTCCGTCGTACAAATAATCACTTACGCTCGACGTTTCGGAAAACGGTAGGAAGAGGCTTTCTACGAGGAAGTAAGGGGTTGCTCGACGTTGGGCGATCGTCAGCATCATCAAATCGCCTGGCTCCTTGTCACCCCCAGACACATCAATCAAATCTTCAGTCGATGTCGCATCACCTGGATAGGAGATAAAATACGGAAGTGGCACGAAAAACACGAGCAAGGCAGCAATGACCGCTGCTAAGGCGGGTTTCCAAGCTTTCATCGCAGTTCTCCTCTCGTATATCTCTGACGTAGCGCCTCTTCGACGGAAGATGGCACGAGATCAACGACGGAAGCACCGTATTTGGCCGCTTCCTTGACGATCGAAGAACTTAAGAAGGAATACTGGTTATTCGTCATCATGAACAGTGTCTCGATTTGATCGTTCATCTTTTTGTTGATGGATGCGACCTGCATTTCATACTCAAAGTCCGAGACCGCCCGTAGACCACGGACGATCGCGGTTGCGCCGACTTCCGCTGCGTAATCGACGAGCAAACCATTGAAGGAATCGACCTTGATATGTGGTAGATGCGACGTCACATCTGCAATCAACTCCATCCGTTCCTCAACAGAAAAGAGCGGTTGCTTCGAAGAATTGTTCAATACGGCAACGATGATCTCATCAAAAATCGGAACAGCCCGTTCAATGATGTCTAAATGTCCGTTCGTGATTGGATCAAAGCTCCCTGGGCAAATGGCGATTCGTTTCATACGTGGTCTTCCTCCGCTTCCATAAATTCATATAACGTGATTGAGATGACAGCGGAATAACGAAGTCGACGAACGACCTCTAGCCGTCCGATCCGGTCCGGTAATACAACAGCAGAGTCATGTTCACACACGATGACACCATTGTCTGTCAGCATGTCGTGTTGCTCTATGTACGTGACGTGTTCCGTCAATCGTTCTTTTGCATAGGGAGGGTCTAAATAAATTAATTTAAATGGCTTTTCGGAGGCTAGTTCCGTCAAGGCGATCGTAACGTCTTTTTTCAACACACGTGCTTGATCCGTATAGTGCGTCGTCTGCAAGTTATCTTGAATGGTCTGAATGGCTTTATGGTGTTGGTCGACGAATACCGCCTCATCGCATCCTCTCGAAAGAGACTCGATGCCAAGACCACCACTACCCGCAAACAGATCAAGCGCTCGTCCTCCATTGAAATAGGGACCGATGACGTTGAACAACGATTCTTTTACTTTATCCGTCGTCGGTCGTGTCTGATCCCCTGGTACTGCTTTTAGCCGCGTTCCTTTCCGTTCCCCTGAAATGACTCGCATTTCCTTCATTCCTTTCAACAAAGAAGCGACGAGGATGTCCTCATCGCTCCTTGGATTATGCTTCTTCTTGCATTTTACCTTTTTTATTCGCGAACGTCTCCGTGATGAACGGTCGTTCTGAACGTTTGATCGATTCGACGAACGGAAGAGTCGAAATGACTTCCATCACCTGTTCATGCTGATCTAAATCGACATACAGATGCACGTATCGTTCACGTTTAGACGTAAAGTAGACGTTCCCGTAACGGCGTAATTGACGGGATGCTTTCATCGCATTGACATAGACGATGAGTCCCACTCGTTCCTTGATCACGCCAGCCTACCCCCTTCATCTTCATTATCCGCTACAACTGCAACTTCCACCGGTCGAACAGCCTCCGGCACATCCTTGGTCAAAGAATGGATTCCCCGTTGGTACTTTGATTTGCGGTGATACTTCACCAGCGAGTTTCAGACTAATTTGTCCAAGTAGCGTCTCGAGTTGTTTTTCTGCTTTTTTAAACTGCGCGACTTCCTCTTGTAGATCAAGTCGACGTTTGACTTCATGGACCTTTTTTGTGATCGTCTGATAGTCCGGATGGTACCGTCCAAATCGTTGCACGAGTTCGTAATCTTCTTTGACTTGATGAAAGTCTCGAATGACGGACTGTGCCTCCACTGACTCTTGCTGTGCTTGTTTCGCACATCTATATGCTTGCCCCGTTTCACTTTGAGCGAGAGATCGAATGAGGTCTTCCGCTGCGTTGATGAGGTCAATCGTCTTATCGGTATATATCACAACGAATCTCCTCCTTAACTTTACCATCTTATCATAACATTTCTCTCCCTCCTAGCCCGTTGAATTGTGTATAATTTGTTCAGAAGGAAGGAATGAACTTTATGCAACTGCTCTCTTTTAATATGTTCCGGACGATTGGAATCAAGACGGAACATGCCAAATCAGATTATCACTTTGATTCCTTGAAAAAGATTGAACAGGCGGACGTCGTCTTGTTCCCGGAATACTGGCAAATCCACTCGATCATCTATGGAATGAAGAAGCCGATTTTTCCATCTGCCGCTACGTTCCACCTAGGTCATGACAAAATCGAGATGACTCGGATTTTTCAGACCGTCATTCCGGACAATATCCCTCGGACAGGCATCTACGGGAAAAATGAGTTCACGGTCGATCGAGTCTTACGTGAATTTTCGTTTCCGTTCGTCGCTAAGACAGTCCGTAGCTCGATGGGGCAAGGTGTTCATCTCATCAAAAATGAAGCGGACTGGAAGAAATACACGGATACACACGAGACGTTCTACATCCAAGAGTACATTCCGAACGAAAAGGATTTACGTGTCGTCGTTGTCGGTGATCAAGTCCTCGCGGCATATTGGCGAGTCGGTGGTGCACAGTTCTTAAATAACGTCGCTCAAGGTGGCGTCCTTGATTTCGATGATGTGCCTCAAGGTGCAATTGATTTCGTGCTCGCGCTTGCGAAACAGCTTGATATCGATCACGCTGGTTTTGATCTTATCATCCGCGACGGACAATGGTACGTTCTCGAGTTCAACGTCTTCTTTGGTGGTGAAGGACTCAATCATCTCGGTATTCATGCACCAGATACGATCCTTGAGTACGTTGAACGAAAATACGGAAGTTCATGAATTCTTCAAAATGACTTCACAACTTTTACGTCATCGTTTCATTCATTATGGTATGATAGTTTGGAAAGACTAGTATCTACTAGCAAACTGGGGTATAGGGGGATTCAAACATGAAGTTTGAACAATATGGCATCGAAGGCAAGGAACTGAAGTTCGGTCTTCTTGAAACAATTATGGATCATCACCGTTTCGTTCGCGAAGGACAATGGGATTACGAACGTGCGATGTACGACATGAAATACGAAAAACAATCAACAGGCGAAGTATTCTATCTCCGTGTTCCAGTCTATGCGATCCAAGGTGAGATCGAAGACCGTCACGCTGTCGTCCGTATGATGACACCACTTCTAGGGAAACATTACTATCCACACGGCGTCGAGTATGATGAGACGTTCCCACCGGAAATCGTCAAGGACTGCGAACGTCGTTTAGCAGCACTGCTTGAAACACTTGAAAAATAAGCTACACGTAGAGGTTCCAATCGGGACCTCTATTTTTTTCGGTCTTTTTTCCAATAAAAAAGCCGATGACTTCGTACTACTTATGAAGTCATCGGCTCATTACCTATCTGTATAGTGATTGCGCAGCGTTCGTGTGTTTTATCTTAGCGCGTGACGAATTGTACGTAAGATACGACGTCATCGCCGAGTTGAATCTTAAGTTGTTGACGTACATGTTGATAGAGCGCATGCAGTGACGTCGCTGAGACATCCACTTTTACACTAAAAGCAATCTCTTCCCAGTCCATCCGTTTAATCCGATAGTGTCGAACCCCGTAATCTTCGATCGTACAAGCGAGTAACTCCTCGATTGCTTGAACAGAGACGATCACATCTCCTTGCATGTAATCTTCATAAGTCATCTTCCTTCACTCCTTTGCTAGTTGTGTGACTGAAGACATGACTTCTTCCAAGTCGACTGGTTCGTCCGGTGTCTTCGCCATCGAAGAGATCGCCCGAACTTTGTTCTCACGGTCTAAAATAAACATTTGCGTCCCGTGTGTCACTAAGCCGCTTTCTGCTTTTGAATAATAGAAGTTCAACTGACGTGTCAGACGATCGATGACGACTGGGTCTCCTGTCAGTACTCTCCATCCTTCAGCATCTGCTTCGAAGTTGGAAGCATACGTTTTTAAGACTTTCGGTGTATCGACTTTCGGATCGACTGTCACTGCAACGAGCTCGACGTCACTTCCATATAGCTCTTCGCTACGAAGCTTTTTCTCTAGTTTCCGATAATCATTTAGCGTCAACGGACAAATATCAGGACAGTTCGAATAGAAGAATGTCAATACCTTGACCTTTCCATCTTCCGAGTTAAACGACTTACCGTTCACGGCGTTCGTTAATTCAAACGGTGTCGGCTCAGCGATAACAGGCAATTTTTCTTTCATGAAGAAATAATAATATCCCCCGGCTGCCGCAACTAAGATGAGGACAACGGCAGCAACCGTCAAGTAACTATTTTTTTTCAAGTTGGCTCCCCCTTAATGACTCCAGATCGCCCGGAATACGTTCGTCGTCTCACCAGGATCGTAGACGACATATAATAGACAATAGACGATGACGCCGGTGATTGCCGTCAAAAACCAAATGATCGAAGCAACTGGTCCGATTTTACGATGACGCGCAAAGTTCTTCTTATAGGCATGATAGAGCGCCATCAATCCAAGCACCCCACCGGATGTCGCAAGTAGGATGTGGAAAATCAAGAATCCTGTGTAATATGGCTTGACGGATGCAGGACCACCAAAAGCGGTATTACCAAGTAGAATCGTCCGTAAGGCGTACATAATGAAAAACAGTAAAGCGAGTGCAGCAGCGATTGTCATCACGGTTTGGTGAGCTTTCATGTTGCGACGTGTCTGAGCAATCAAGAACCAGCCAATCGCTACGAAAATCGCACTGATGACAATCAGCGATACACAAATCAACGGCAAATAACTCATGTTCCAACTTCCTCCAATTTAATCCGCTTTTGGTGTGAAGGACATGCCTTCATCCACGGCAGTACTTTTCGAACGGCGTACCCATGTAAAGAAGGTCAATCCGAAGAATAGACCGTATACGAGTTCTTGACCGAGCTTCATCAGGACACCACCGAAGCGTTGATCCTCTAGTAAGTCATCAGTCGTTCCAAGCAATCGTTCCAGATTCAACCCGCTCAAATCATTGTTCGGCATACAGTAAGCGAGTACTTTCGCGAACGTCGCTGGATCCTGGTACGCTTGATACTGGAAACTTTGACTAAAGATCATGAACGCACAAGCAGGTGTCAATAAGACACCGTTCGCGACGATATAGACCATCTTCTTCAGGTCAGACAAACTATCGTTTTCGTTGACGGGTGCAATGATCGGATACCACATCGTCATGCTCAAGAAAATAAGTGTTCCATGGAACAGACGGTGAACGGTATAGTTCGTCAGGACATAATCAAAAATAAATGGCATATGATAAAACGTAAACAAGGCATTAAAGACGACGAGTGCAATCAACGGCTTGACGAAGAAACGAAGAATCTTCCCAAGATACGGTATATTGAACAAGCGCTTATAAAGCCACTCTGGTAGTGCAATCAACAAGAGCGGCGGTGCGACCATATAGACGAATACCATCTGCAACATATGTGCAGAGAAGGTGATATGCGCTAGCAGGTCTAACGGACTTCCAAAACCGATGTAAAAAACGACCAATGCCGCGAGCATCGAAAATTTTTGTCCGAGCGTTGTTTCCGGCTCGTCCGGACGACGCAGCTTTTCTGTCACGACAGCATATAGGATATACAATCCAACGAGTATCAACGCATAATACGGACTCCATAAGACAGTCCATTCGAATTGCGAAAGTGCTCCCCTTAAATTGCCTAACATATTTCTTCACCCCGTTCCTTTCTCTTACAAACTAAGATTACCGTTCCCCTATTTCATTGTAAAGGTTTCTCATAAAACGATTCCAAAATAAAAGACCATCCTGCTAAACGTTAGCAGAATGGTCACATTTCTTACCAGATTAACAGACGGAGCGTTGCGACGATCGTCAAGGCGACGAATATACCAAGACCCATCATAACTTTGATCCATGTGTTGCCTTTATTGTTCATGTGCATGAACATATAAAGCTGGAGATAAACTTGAACGATTGCCATGATGATCAAGAATCCACCAGCTGCCCAGTGAGGCATGAGATCTGCCATGACTGCACCGAAAGCGATGAGCGTCAAGAAAATCATGAGTGCGAAACTGATGAGTTGCAGTTGAGTCTCACGACCACGTTCTGCTTTCATTTCGAGTTCGACTTGATTGCGTGTTAATTGCGGTTCGTGTTTTTCCATCTTATTTCACCATCCCCATGAGGTAGACGACTGAGAAGATAAAGACCCAGACGACGTCAATGAAGTGCCAGTAAAGACTTGAAACATAATACTTCGGCGCGTTCACGACTGTAATGCCACGATTCCAGTTCCGGATCAACAATGTCGAGATCCAAAGAAGACCAAATAAGACGTGTCCACCGTGGAACCCAACGAGTGTATAGAAGGCAGAACCAAATGCACTCGACGTAAACGTATGACCGATGTGGTAGTAGTGATTGAACTCATAGATCTCACCACTTAAGAATCCAAGACCGAGAAGCAATGTGATGATGAGCCAAAGCTTCATCTTTTTCACATCGTTACGTTTCATTGCCATCATTGCAAGAACGCTTGTCAACGAACTTGTCAAGAGGAGCATCGTCATGATGAAGACGAGACCCATTTCGAAGATGTCATAACTGCGTAGACCTTCTTTAGCACCGGAGTTATGAAGTCCGATGTATGTTCCGAAGAGAGAGGCGAACAAAGTCGTCTCTCCTCCAAGGAAGAACCAGAAGGCTACATATTTATTCTTACCCTCAAGTGTTGCTTTTTCAACATGATCCGGAATACCCGTGATCGGGTTGTTTGGTACTGAATGATGACCCATCTTACTTCGCCTCCTTTTCTGCTTCAAGGCGTAGATCTTCTTCGACGACTGATTTCGGGATGTAGTATCCTTCATCGTCGATCCAAGAACGGAAGAACATCGCGATGAATGTCATCGCAAGACCGATCAAGGCAATGACCAGACCGACAGTACCGTAATCTAGGCGAAGAATGAATCCAAGACCTGCAAGGAACAGACCGACTGACATAACGAACGGCAAGATCGAGTTGTTCGGCATGTGGATATCACCGACTTCTTCCGAAACAGAGACTGTTTTGTTACCTGCCATTTTTTCGAGCCAGTACGTATCTAAACCTTTGACGAGTGGAATTTGTGCGAAGTTGTATTCTGGAGTTGGAACAGGAAGTGTCCACTCAAGCGTACGTCCATCGCCCCATACGTCGCGTTTTACATATTCTTTTGACATCAATGCGGCAACGATCGAGATGACGAGAATGATCGTCGACACACCCATGAAGGCTGCACCGATTGAAGAAAGTAAGTTCATTGTTTCCCAGCCTTGGTTTGGCAAGTACGTGAAGACACGACGTGGCATACCTGTAAGACCAAGAATATGTTGTGGGAAGAATGTCAAATGGAAGCCGATGAAGAACAACCAGAATTGAATTTTACCCCAGAACTCGTTGAGTTGTTTCCCGAACATGAGTGGGAACCAGTAGTAAAGACCTGCGAAGAGACCAAAGACGACCCCACCAACGATAACGTAGTGGAAGTGGGCAACGACGAAATAACTGTCGTGGTACTGATAATCGGCAGGTGCTACTGAAAGCATGACCCCTGTCATACCACCAACAAGGAATGATGGAATGAAGGCGACCGAATAAAGCATCGCGACTGGGAACGTCAACTTCCCTCCCCATAGCGTAAAGAGCCAGTTGAAGATCTTGACCCCTGTCGGTACAGCGATCGCCATCGTCGCTACTGCGAAGATCGCGTTCGCAACCGGACCGAGACCGACTGTGAACATGTGGTGAACCCATACCATGAATCCGAGGAAACCGATCAACATCGTCGCAAAGACCATCGTCGTGTATCCGAAGAGACGTTTACGAGCAAACGTAGGGATGATTTCAGAGAAGATACCGAATGCCGGTAAAATCAAGATGTAAACTTCCGGGTGACCGAAGATCCAGAAGAGGTGTTCCCAGATGACGATGTTCCCGCCCGCTGCCGGGTCAAAGAAATGCGCTCCGAAGAGTCGCTCGAACGTCAAGAGGAACAATCCAACCGTAAGTGGTGGGAATGCGAAAACGATCAAGGCAGAAGCAACGAATGCTGTCCATGTGAAGAGCGGCATCCGCATCAGTTTCATACCTGGTGCACGCATGTTCAAAATCGTAACGAGGAAGTTGATCCCCCCCATGAGTGTACCGAAACCAGAAATCTGTAACCCGAGTGAGTAGAAGTCAACACCAAGCGACTCTGGTACTGTCGAGAGTGGTGCGTAAGCTGTCCACCCTGCGTTTGGCGCAGCGCCGAAGAACCATGAAAGGTTCAGTAAGACTCCACCAAAGAAGAACAACCAAAAACCAAGTGCATTTAAGAATGGGAACGCAACATCGCGTGCTCCGATTTGAAGCGGTACTGCTGCGTTCATGTAACCGATCAACATCGGCATCGCTGCCAAGAAGATCATCGTCGTACCGTGCATCGTGATCAATTGGTTAAAAAGTTCACCGCTGACGAAATCGTTCATCGGTTTAATCAATTGAAAACGAATCATTAGGGCTTCTACGCCACCAACTAGAAGGAAGAACAATCCAGAGATGATGTAGAGAATCCCGATTTTCTTATGGTCGACTGTCGTTAGCCAGTCCATGATGCCGCTTTTTTTCTGCGGCATACCCATAGTATGTGTCCCCACTATGATTCCCCCTTAAAAAATTATTGGAGCTTTTTGTCCAATAGATAATCTGCCAATTCGCTCAATTCTTCATCGCTGATCTTATCTTCAGAGAATCCAGGCATTTTTGTACCTTGTTTCTCTTTTTGTGGATCGCGAATCCATTTTTCGAGGTTTTCTTTATCATGCTTGAGGTAACCCGCGATACGCTGACGATCACCGAAGTTCGTCAAGCTAGGTGCGACTTTCCCGCCGCCATGACAGCTGAGACAGTTCTGGGCGTAGACTTGCTCACCAGTCGTCCAGTTCTTTTCATTCTTTTTATCAAGCTGTTTTGTTTCTGCTTCTTTTGCAGATTTCATGTCTTTCAACCATTTGTCGTAGTCATCCTGCTCCATCGCAACGACTTTAAAGTCCATCAATGCGTGAGAAGGACCACACAACTCGGCACATTTACCGTAGTACGTGCCTGCTTCTTTTGCTTGTAACCACATTTCGTTATCAAGACCTGGGTTTGTATCTGTCTTACCAGAAAGAGCCGGTACCCAGAATGAGTGAATGACGTCTTTAGACGTCAAGTTAACCGCAACACGTTTACCGACTGGGATGACAAGTTCTTGTCCTGTCGAAACACCTTTGTCTGGATATTCGAATTCCCACCAGTAAAGGTTCGCTGTAACGTTGATTTGTTCGTTTTTCTTCGCTTCTTTTGCATCCGCAAGTTCAACCGTTGTTTTGATCGTCGGAATTGCAAGAACGATCAAGAGAAGGATCGGAATAACTGTCCAGATGATTTCAAGCGTGTGGTTCCCTTCGACTTGCTTCGGAACCGTGTTATCACCTGATTTACGACGGAATTTCATAAGTACGTAAATATAAATGACGGCTACGATCGCAAGGACAAACAACATGACCCACAAGCTAAGCTTGATGATCTCAAGTTGCATTTCAGCGCCTTCTCCGCGAGGCTGTAGCGCAGACAATTCCGGAATTCCACAACCTGATAACATGAGTGCCATCAAGCCGATTGGAAGAAGCCGGAAGAGCATTTTTACTGATTTTTTCACAACCATCCCCACTTTCTTTGTCCCCAATTTTGTCTTTCGTAATGGTGTACGTGAATTATGTCAAATCGTTTTAGAAAGAAACGAGTACGACCGTCACGATCCAAGCCGTGAAATAAAACAGTGAGAAGAAGAACATCTTCGACGCCCATTTGATTTCGGCTTGTTCATCTTGGATCTTCAGACCTTTCAGTCCCATATAGAGCCAATATCCACCGAGCAATGCCATGACGATCATGTAGATGATGCCATAGTGTGCTAAGAGGAGTGATGATGGAATAAGTACTGCAATCCACCATACAATTTGTCGTTTCGTGATCGCGAATCCGTTTACGACAGGTAACATCGGGATACCTGCTGCCCGATACTCCTCTGTCCGTCGCATCGCGAGTGCGAGGAAATGTGGTGGTTGCCACACGAACATGATGAGGAATAAAATCCACGCATCAATGTGAAGCGTCGGAGTGACTGCCGCAAATCCAATGATTGGTGGCACAGCTCCTGATATACCACCTACGACTGTATTGATCGTGTGTGTTCGCTTTAACCACATCGTATAAATCACGACGTAAACGAATGATCCGATCAATCCGAACACTGCCGCCACATGGTTGACGATCAACAACAATACCGTACCGGTCGCAAGAATCCCGAGTCCTAGCGCGAGTATTCGCTGTCCATCCATCTTCCCAGTAACGCTTGGTCTTCCCATCGTCCGTTCCATCTTATAATCGATGTCCCGGTCAATGTAGTTATTGAGGTAGCAACTTCCGGCAATGACTAATCCACTCCCGAGAAGCGTCCACAGTAACATCCACTTGGTTTGCCATAGATACAATAGGACATCATCCGTTATGTACGATGCCGCTACGACATACCCTGCGAAGACCGTAATCAGATTGGCACGGACGATCCCCATTTTTGCTAGGGTGATATAGTCCTTGAATGTGGGCTGATCCGCCTGCTCGATTGCCATATCCAGTGCCTCTCCAGTAACTTTCGCCATGCTGTTCCCTCCTTTTCACCATCTGCTTCCGTGTAGCACCTAGGCTTCACGTAATTTCTTCACAGAAATAACACAGACATGCCACGAAACGTCCTTTTCTCTATAAAAGATACCACATATTTAGGACCGTGACGTATGAAAATACTTTCGACATAATGAACAAAATGTGAAATCTATGTGATTTTCATCACAGTTCACCATATTTACCTAATACTAGAATAGCGTTGTTCTAAAAGATTGCAAGCGTTTCGAGACTTTTTATGCGATACTAGTCCTATGGAAATCCATGTATTTCGTATTTTTTAGAAAGGTGGTGTCCAAATCTTGAATCGAAAGCTTTCGATGTTTTCAGCCTTCGTCACGTTTACGATGATGATCGTCTTGCTGATGGGTGGGACAGTCACAAAAACGGACTCGGGAGATGGCTGCGGAACAGATTGGCCACTCTGTCATGGGGAACTCATCCCGACAAACCCAAGTGTTGAAACGATGATTGAATATAGTCACCGCGCTGTGACCGGAGTCGTTGGACTCCTAATCATCGCCTTATGTCTCTGGACGCTCGTTGCCTTTAAGGATCGATTAGATACGAAGATTTTTGCATTTCTTGCCTTCATCTTCATGTTGATTCAATCCATCGTCGGAGCAGGAGCTGTCGTTTGGCAACAATCAGATCTCGTCATGGCGTTACATTTTGGTATCTCCTTGATTTCCTTTGCTGCCTTATTGATTTTAACGATATTGATCATGGAGCGTCCTGGTCAGGAATTCAGGGAATCTGTCCCAGCATTCTTGCGGAAGCTCTTGTACGGTCTGCTCGTCTACACGCTGATCGTCGTCTATACTGGTGCTTACGTTCGCCATGTTGGCGCTACATATGCGTGTGTGGGTTGGCCCGTTTGTTCCCAACCGTCGATGACGTTCGAAGCCTGGGTCCAAATGATTCACCGAATCATGGCTGGGCTATTATTCCTCTATACGTTGTTCGTTCATATTACAGCCATTCGCTTAAAACACCGGACGACGACAATCGGCATGGCATTCGCGACGTTCTTCATCTCGTGTCAAGTTGCTACAGGTGCTTGGATCGTTCTCGGTGGACATGCAACATATGTACCGTTACTGCACGCCTTCTTGATTACGTGTTATTTCGGTGTCTTATCCTACTTGACGTATCATGCATTCCGAACACGTAAAGCAAATAGCCGTCTTCAATAAGGTCGTAAAAAAAAGGATGTTCCTCCGCTGAGGAATATCCTTTTTTCATTATTTGAATCGAGCGATTGCACGCTTTCGCGCTTCATCATGTGCAACGATTGGTTCTGGGTATCCAGAGTCTTCTCGTTGTTGCTGCGTCGGTTCATGAATATATTGCTTCGACAGATCTTTGATTTCCGTGACATACTGCCGAATGAACTCTCCGTCCTTATCGAACTTCTTTGATTGTGTCGTCGGATTGAAGACTCGGAAGTACGGTACGGCATCCGTCCCGACCGATGCCGCCCATTGCCAACCACCGATGTTCGAAGCCGCTTCATAATCGACGAGTTTCTGTTGGAAATAACGTTCCCCTTTTTGCCAATCGATCAATAGATCTTTTGTCAGGAACGACGCGACGATCATCCGCAGACGATTATGCATCCAACCGGTTTGGTTCAATTGACGCATCGCTGCATCGACGATCGGATAGCCGGTTTTCCCTTCACACCAAGCCTTGAATCCGTCCTCGTTTTCTTCCCACTCGATTTCTCGGTACTGGGTGTTGACCGCTTGTCGTTTCGATTCCGGGAAGTGCATTAAAATCATGTAATAGAACTCACGCCAGATGAGTTCGGTGATGAACGTCTGCTTCCCTTTCGACTCTTTTGCATCTTGAATAGCTGCATAGACCGTTCGAATCCCGATCTCACCGGTCCGTAGATAACGTGAGAGTAAACTCGTACCGTCCATCGCTGGAAGATCACGATTCTCTTCGTAGTTTTCAAGCGATTGCTCGATGAATTTCTTTAAGCGTTGTTTCGCTTGCTTCTCACCCGGATGAAATGCCGCATCAGACTGTGCCTTTTTAAAATAGGCATCAATGAAACTATTAGTGTGCTGGCGCTTATGATAATGATCCCGTAGCGTTTGCCACTTCACATCATAGGGTGTTGGAATTTCTTTTTTCATGAACGCATTCTTATACGGCGTGAATACTTTATAGAACTTTCCATCCTGCTTTTTAATGTCATGTGGATGGAGCAGATGCCGGTCTAACAAGCGCTCCGTTTGTCGTTCCTTACGTTTTTTGATGATTCCCTCATCCCGCGCCTTGAATGGTTCGACATATTCCGCGTTGAATAACAGAACGTCCGCATCAATGGTTGCATCTAAGAAAGCTTGTTCATCGCCTTCGATGAAGCGAATCGGCATCTCTTTTTCTTTACAATCATCTGAAAACAATTCGAGCGCTTGAAAGAAATATTGTTGCCGCGCTTCATATTCTCCAATGTAATCTGGATTGAGCCAAAAGACGAACTCGACTGTCGCTTTTGGATTTTCCTTCAGTAATTCAATCGCACGTGCCAACATGTGGTTGTCTTGTAATCGAAAATCGCTTCGAATCCAACAAATAATGTTCAACCGTATCCTCTCCCATTACATATTGAATGAAAAACAGGCAGCCCGCCGAGCGTGCGCCTGTTTTTCATTGTGACCTTATACGAATTCAATCAATAAGTCTTGACTCGCAATAGCTTCGCCTTCTTTAACATGGACGGCTTTGATCTCACCGTCTTCTGGTGCTTGGATCGTCGTTTCCATCTTCATCGCTTCCGTAACGAGAAGTTGTTCTCCTTTACGGACACGAGTGCCTGTCTCAACGAGTACCTTCAGCACACTACCCGGCATCGACGCACCGATCTGTTTTGCGTTACTTCGATCTGCTTTTGGACGGCTTGATGAACTTTCCTTAATACTGATGTCCTTGACTTCGACTTCACGAGGAACACCATTCATCTCATAATAGATTGTCCGCATCCCGTGATCGTCTGGCTGACCGATTTGAATCAACTTGAGATATAGTGTCTTCCCTCGTTCAATTTCGACCTCGATCGTTTCGCCTAGGCGCATACCGTGGAAGAATGTATTCGTATCAAGAACAGAGATATCGCCATATCGCGCGACATACGAACTGTAGTCCATGAAGACTTTTGGATAGAGCGCGTAAGCGAGAGCATCAAATTCAGTGACTGGTCGTTCAAGTTTCTCAAACAACTCATTTTTTATTGCATCAAAGTTGAGTGGTTGCATCATCTTACCAGGACGTTCCGTCAACGGAGCAGCTCCCTTCAAGATGGCACGTTGTACTTCTTGCGGGAAACCGTCCGGCGGAGTTCCGAGTTCGCCCTTCATCAGTTCAACGACTGAATCCGGGAAATCAAGTCCACTTGCTCGGTGCAGTACGTCTTCTTCCGTCAGATGATGTTGGACCATGAAGAGTGCCATGTCTCCAACGACTTTCGACGACGGTGTGACTTTAACGATATCGCCAAACAACATGTTGACACGCGCATACATTTCTTTGACTTCAGACCAACGATCCGCAAGCCCGACCGCTTTTGCTTGTTGCTGTAAGTTCGAATATTGCCCACCCGGCATCTCATGATCGTAGACGGTTGGATTTGGTGCGATCATATCAAGTTCGAATGCTTGATACAAATGACGCACGTCCTGCCAATAGTCCGAAATCTGTTCGAACTTCTGTGCTGAGACGAGTGGTTGACGTGGATGACCACTTAGGGCATGAATCAAGCTACCACCCGCTGGCTGACTCGTCAGTCCTGACATACTTGATGCCGCGACGTCAACGACGTCGACCCCGGCATCGATCGCACGCGCATACGTATAAATCCCGTTTCCACTCGCATCATGGGTGTGAAGATGGATTGGTAACGATACTGCATCTTTAAGTGCCGATACAAGCGCATAGGCTGCTTCCGGTTTCAAGAGACCCGCCATATCCTTGATGGCAATGATGTGAGCACCGCTCTCTTCCAGTTGTTTCGCCAGATTGACGTAATACGGCAGATGATATTTCGGACGATTCGCATCGAACAGATCCCCTGTGTAACAGACAGCTGCTTCCGCGATTTTACCTGTTGGCAAGACCGCATCGATGGCGAGTTGAATTGATTCCGGGTTGTTCAAGCTGTCGAAAATCCGGAAGACATCGACTCCCGCTTGCGCCGCTTCCTTGACGAAGGTATGGATGACATTGTCTGGATAGTTCTTGTAACCAACGCCGTTCGCACCGCGAAGTAACATCTGAATCAGGACGTTCGGCATCTTTTCACGCAATTTCATCAGACGAACCCATGGATCCTCTGATAAGAATCGATACGCGACATCAAACGTTGCCCCTCCCCATGCCTCGACTGAGAACAATTCAGGAAGCAGTTTCGCTTCCGCCTCTGCGATCGCAACGAGATCCTTCGTCCGCATTCGTGTCGCAAGTAACGATTGATGAGCGTCACGGAATGTCGTATCCGTTAACAAAACGTTGTCTTGTGCTTTCAACCATTTCGCGACAGCTTCCGGTCCTTCTGCATCAAGGATCGCTTTTGCGCCTGGCGTGTAGTCTGCCGGAAGATTTTTTGGAATTCGGACGTCACGCGCAAGTGGCTTGTCCAGTTTTCCGATTCCCGGGAATCCATTGACGGAAACCTCTCCGATGTACGTCAACAGCTTCGTTCCCCGGTCTTGACGTTTTGGGAAGATGAATAATTCTTGTGTATCATCGATAAACGATGTATTGTAATCGCCGCTGACGAACGCGTGGTGTTTCAAGACATTGCTCAAGAATGGGATGTTCGTCTTAATACCACGAATCCGGAATTCACTTAAGTTTCGACGCATTTTCGCGACCGCTTGGTCATACGTCAAACCGTGCGTCGAGATTTTAACGAGCAACGAGTCATAATACGGTGAAATTTCTGCTCCGACATAGGCATTCCCACCATCGAGACGTACACCAAAGCCGCCTGGTGAACGATACGCTTTAATCTTACCTGTATCCGGCAAGAAGCCGTTTTCTGGGTCCTCTGAAGTAATTCGGCTCTGGATCGCAAAACCAAGCATCTTAATCTCTTCTTGTTGTGGAATGCCGACAAGGTCGCTATGTAACGATTCGCCTTCAGCAACACGGATTTGAGTCTGAACGATGTCAACGCCTGTGATCATCTCCGTAATCGTATGCTCGACTTGTACACGTGGGTTGACTTCGATGAAATAGAACGATTCATCTTGTGTGACGAGAAATTCGACCGTACCCGCATTTTCGTATCCGACATGTTTCATCAACGTGACAGCCGCGTCACAGATCTTTTTACGCCCTTCTTCTGAAAGCGTGACACATGGCGCCACTTCGACGACTTTTTGGTGACGTCGTTGTACGGAACAGTCTCGTTCAAACAAATGAATGATGTTTCCATGTGCATCCCCGATGATTTGGACTTCAATATGTTTTGGTCGTTCGATTAATTTTTCAACGTAAATTTCATCCGAACCGAATGCTTTTAAAGCTTCAGATTTCGCTCGTTCAATCATGTCTGGAAGCTCTTCTTCTGTCCGGACGACACGCATACCACGTCCACCACCACCAAGCGATGCTTTGACCATGAGTGGATAGCCTGCTTCTTTTGCGAACGCATACGCTTCATCAATTGATGAGATCGGACCATCTGTTCCTGGAATGACAGGAAGACCCGCTTCAATTGCAGTCGTCCGTGCCCGTACCTTATCTCCGAACTTATACAGGTGATCTTCTTGCGGCCCGATGAAGATGATTCCTTCTTCGCGGCAACGTTTGGCTAGCTCAATATTCTCAGAGAGGAATCCATAACCAGGATGGATCGCATCACATTCGGCTTTTTTCGCTGTTGCGATGATATCTTCAATGTCGAGGTAGGCTTCGATCGGTTTTTTTCCTTCTCCGATCCGGTACGCTTCATCGGCTTTATAACGATGAAGAGAACCCATGTCCTCTCGTGAATAAATAGCAACGGTACGAATACCGAGTTCTGTCGCTGCACGGAAAACGCGAATCGCGATCTCCCCGCGGTTTGCTACGAGAATCTTCTGGATTTTAGTCAACTGATGCTCCCCCTTTAGTTAATGAGCTCGTGGCACTCATCGAACGTGCAGTTTGCACTTCTTTATGATAAGCCACCCGATATTTGTTTTGCATAGAAATGTTTGCCATTACACCAAGCATCGTACTCATGACGAGTAACGATGACCCACCGTAACTGATGAATGGCAAGGTGACACCTGTACCTGGAAACAGACCAGACATGGCTGCAATATTGATACATGTCTGGATGAAAATAATACCGGAAATCCCAAGTGCGAGCATGCTCGAATAAAGTGAGACACACCGGTTAGCGATGATCGCCCCTTGAATCATCAGGTAAAACAATAGACCGAGTACGACAAGGACCCCGATGAAGCCGAGTTCTTCCGAGATGATCGACATGATGTAGTCGGTTTCAGGCTCTGGCAGATAACCATACTTTTGAAAACTATTCCCAAGACCCACTCCGAACAATCCCCCATGGGCAATCGATATGACGGAGTTGATGAGCTGATATCCCTTACCTTCTGCGTCAAGAAAGGGATTCAAACTCGCTTGAATCCGTTGCATCTGATTATCCGAAAAATTGTTCCATGCGTACAAGAAGATGATCGGAACGGTAACGACACATAACATGATGTAACCACTCGGTAATCCTACTGCAAATAAAATCATCGCCGTGATGAGTAACAGAATGAATAATCCGCCGTCATCCGGTTGCATACGAATGATGATCGCGTAAGGTGCAAGTAACACAAGCATTGGAATCAAGATCCAGTCCGAGAAACTAAGTAAAATCCGTTTTCCGGGGGACGTCGCTGGAATTTGACGATGGATGAAGTGATGGACAATCCCAATCACGCCATCCATCTTTCCTTTGTGCTTTTGATCAAAATAACTGGCAAGCCCGACGACGAGCACGAATTTACAAAGCTCGATTGGTTGAATTAAGAAGATACCGAAGTTCAACCAGGCGCGAGCTCCGTTTAGGGGAGCCGAAAATAGTGTTGCCATCAGCATCAACCATGTAATCGCGTACAAGAGTAAACGAATGACTGGTCCACGAAATACTTCATGATTCACTTGCGAAACTAAAAGGAACAGCACGATGGCCATCGCATCGAACATCAACTGCTTCTCAAAGAAGGACGTATTCGCATAATCGCCACCGTTCCAAACGCTGGCACTATAGACCATGACTGTACTGATCGCCATGAGGATGAGCATCGTAAAGAAGAGACCGTAGTCAAAAAATGCTCGTTTTTCTTTAAACTTCGCTAACATATGTACACGTCCTTTTTTTCGTTTTCTAAAAAAAAATACCCAAACGCCGCATTTCACGTTTGAGTAGAAAATCAGCACGTCTCCGCATCATGTAAATCAGATAATTGCTGTTCAAGTGATTCGAGCAACTGTTTCCCTTCACCCGCATCAATCAGTTCAAGACGTACCGCAAAATCAATCTGACGGGACAATCCGAACATTTGTGTATCCAATACTTCCTCGTAAAGAGGACATTGTGGCATCGTTAAATTCGCAAGCTGGACCTCGATCAACCGGCGGATTTTTTGTGCATCCGCTTCTAGTAGCTCAAGAGCGCGCTGGCGATGAACTGTCTCGATTTCAGTTGACAATCCAATCCCTCCTCATCAAATGACGCGTTCCTGTTATAGCTAAACTTTACCTTACTTTCGCCAACAATTCAACGTTTCGGTATAATGGATTTGTTGGACTTACACATTTAGGGGGTATAACAAATGATTTTTCCGATTAACGGTAAAGTACGGCACCAGTTGACGATTGATCCGACAGTTTGGATCTTTGATGAACGAAAGGTTGCGATCGAGAAGATTGGCCAACCAGCAGATACGAGCGAACAAGAGGCGTACTACGCGAAAATGGGGGCAGCGTGGGATAAAGGCATCATGGAAGGCAGTCGTACGGATCATAATCGTCCGATGACACGCGCTGAAAAAGAAGCCGCGCTTCAAGGGTCATTCGCCATGGCGCTCGCACCGTTCATCCGGAATGCTGAACTCTTACCGGAAGCGACCGCTATTCGTTTCGAAGGTGAAGAAACGGTCGAACTTCCACTTGAGCAACTCGACGAAGTATACCTGCAGTTCTCACAAGACGGCAAAGTGTTAGCAGATGGACCCGTTCACCTGTTGCACGGACAACGGATCGTCAAATCTGTTCACACGGTTACCGTCATATAAGGAAAACGTGGTGCGCCTGAATAGACGCACCACGTTTTTTATAATAAGTCGGCTGCGAGGCGCGCCAGATTCGAGCGTTCCCCTTTGACGAGTTTGACGTGTCCCGTCATTTTCTCATTTTTAAGGCGTTCTACGGCGTAGGATAAACCGTTCGAATATTCATCTAAATACGGGTGATCGATCTGTTGCGGATCACCCACTAACACGATTTTTGAGTTTTCACCGACACGTGTTAAAATCGTCTTGACTTCGTGTTTCGTCAAATTCTGCGCTTCATCGATGATGATGAATTGCCCCGGCATGCTCCGTCCTCGAATATATGTCAACGCTTCCAGTTGAATCGTCTTCATTCCCGCGAGAATGTTACCAAGTTCGTCTCCTGATCCCGTATTAAAGAGATGTTCGAGGTTATCGTAGATCGGTTGCATCCACGGACGAAGCTTTTCCTCCATCTCACCTGGCAAGTAGCCAATATCATTTCCCATCGGCACGACTGGACGAGCAACGACAAGTTTTTTATATTTATGCTCGTCTTCTACTTGCAGGAGCCCCGCAGCGAGTGCAAGTAATGTCTTTCCGGTACCTGCCTTCCCAACGAGTGTAACGAGCGGTACATCGTCTCGAAGTAATAACTCAAACGCCATCCGTTGTTGAACGTTTCGGGGAATAACACCCCAGACTTGATCGACATCGATCGAAAGTGCCCGGATGATCGGCAAATTCTGATCAACGACAGCAATGGCAGAGGCTTTTGACATATTACTTTTTAGAATGATGAATTCATTTGGTTGCACTTTTTCCGGCAATACATCAACTGAAAGTCGTTTATCCTGATAGAAAGCATCGATATATTCCTGATCGACGGTCACTTCGATGAATCCTGTATAAAGACCAGTCAAGTCAGCGATATGATCCGTCATATAGTCCTCAGCGACTAATCCATACGCATCCGCTTTAACGCGGACTAAGATATCTTTTGAGACGAGAATGACATCTCGTGGCGTCGCTTCAGTTTGTTGTTCACGATGAATCGACCATGCGAGCTCGATAATCTTATTATCGTTCGATTCATGGATAAACGGCGAGCCCTCGTAAATGGAGTCACCGATATCGACGCGAAGAATGCCACCGTTACCAAGCGGAACTCCCGCATGAAGCTGACCGGTTTCCCGCAATTGGTCTAAAATGCGAGCTGTTTCTCGTGCGTTGCGCCCCACCTCATCCATGTTGCGTTTTTTTCCATCCAGTTCTTCTAGTACGATCGCTGGTATGACGACATCATGCTCTTGAAACTGAAAGAGAGAAAGTGGATCGTGCAACATGACATTGGTATCAAGTACGTATATTTTTTTCATTCCATCGTTCGCCCCTTTAGAGTCGAGTTTGTGATGAATGTTACGCTTTTAGGATGCGATGAACAAGTTGATCCAACCGTTCAGCTGCCTGTTCATCGTATGTTTTTTCAATGGTCGGTCGTTGTGTGACAGCTGCTCCGTAAAATAAGATGTCACGTACCTCTTCGACGCGCCCCTCATAAAAAGAGAGCGAAAGTGGAAGTGGTTCTTGCGGCGTAAACACCTTGACGTCCGTACACGTTAAGCTGTGTGTCGACTGCTCTGCAAAGAAGATCAAGGTGAAAACCGGATGTTCTCGTAACGTTTTGACGAGATGAGAATCTGCTTCGATCGCAAAACGAACCGTTTGTGAATCCTTCGCATATACCCAACTAATTGCATGTGTGATCGGCCAATGTTTGGATTGATCATGCGTGATCAAAAAAACAAGTGGTAATTGTGATAACGCATCTAGTTGATGTGAGCTGAGATGTTGCTCTACTTTATTTGCCATGACATCACCTCCTCTATGACTTAGTGATGATATTTCGAGATATACTTCTCGATTCCCTTTTTTACATCTGAATAATCTTCTAATATGATATACTAAGAAAAAAAGGGAGGACCCGACATGCGAGTGAAATGTACGATTTGCGATAAGCGTGAGACGATTGATGATTGGTCCTTCACGGCGAAGCGATTACGCAATAAACCAGTTCGTGTCCATCTATGTGATGAGTGTCGATCTCGCGTAGAAGAACGGACACTCGAACGCCATGCCTCTGGACAATTTCATTTATACCCTACTTGGGAAACAAAACGAAAACACTGGTAAATAAAAGGTCTGTGGGAAACTTCCCTGGCAGACCTTTTTTTGTTCACCGCTTGATTCGAACCAATCGATCATCCTCGGTCGACGGAGTCCCTCTACCATCTGTATTGTTCGTAATATAATAAATTGACGTCTTATCAATCCACACATCGCGAATCCGCCCTTGATTTTCGACAATCGTTTTGACCTGTTTCGTCTTTAAATCAATCGCTTGTAATCGTTGACCTACAAGTGTTGCAAAATACAACGTATCATCCGCTTCTGCAATCCCACTTGGTGCAACGGATCGCTCTCCCACTTCGTACCACGGTGTCACGAGTCCCTCTGCTTTCTCTGTTCCTTCAATCGTTGGCCATCCATAATTTTTTTGTTCAATTCGATTAATTTCATCGTGTCCACTTTGTCCGTGCTCACTTGCATACAGTTGGTCATCGACGAAAACAAGCCCTTGTGGATTTCGGTGACCAAGACTATAGACATAGCCTTTTTGATTCCCCTTGAACGGTTTTCCTTCAGGTGTGATGCGTAAAATTTTTCCTGCAAGTGAATCGATGTCTTGCGCCAGTTCAGGATTTGCTGCGTCTCCTGCTGTGACGTAGAGTGCACCTTCTGGACCCCACTCAAGTCGTCCTCCGTTGTGAATCGTCGCTCCCGGAATATCGTCGAGTAACACACGCTCTTCGACCCACTGATGGCCTTCCTCTTTGATTGCAATGACACGATTGGTCGCTTGATTTTGTTTTGCATACGTATGATAGACGTATGCCGTCTTATTGTTCTTAAAATCAGGGTCAAGTACCATACCGAGTAATCCACTTTCTCCTTCAGCAATTACATCTTTCTTCAGTTGCAAGCGCATCCTCTCATAATCACCTTGTTTTCCTTTGACGATTGTTCCTTCGCGCTCTGTAATATAAAAAGTCTCTCCTTCGCGAACGATATTCCATGGGGCGTTTAGCTCTTTAAATACGACTCCTTCCTGCGTTTGTGATGATTGCGTATCTTCTTGATTACCTGAATCCTGTTGATTGTTTTTTTGTGTCTTCTGATTGGTTTCCTTTGTTGACGATTCTTCTGACGTTTGTGTACAGCCGATCAGAATACCCGCTAACAGCAGGGGTATGACATACCTTATTTTCACTGTTTTCTCCCCCCTTTTAGTATCCCTGTTCCCGCTACGCTTTAAATCATGCATCTGAATTAGCACAAAAAAAGAACGAACCTCCGAAGAGATTCGTTCTTTTGATTCATGACATGCTTCCGTCAAGAAGCTGTCCGTTCACGTTCACGCTTGACCATCCACATCCGGAAGCGATAAATACCAAGTACGAAGACCATCGCAAGGAGTACTTCAGGAATCGGCCATGTCCAGAAGACAAGCGTCAATGCTGCCGAGAAGACAGCGAGCAACAGATAGACGATCAGTGATTTCCACCATGCTAGTTCCTTAGCAAATCCTAACTTAAAGACGACAAGCGTCAAGATGACGACGGTGATCATTAAAGGATAAAATCCCGTTTCGATGTTATTCGGATCACTTCCGACACCGAGAAGTTTCGCGATGAACGGAATATCGTATTTCGGAAAATCAGAAGCAACGGCAGCTTGTGCATTCATTGCCAATCCCCCTATTCGTTCAAGACTCAATCTTTACCTAGACGACGACGTTTTTCTTGCTTTTCACGTTCGTTTTTGTTCAAGACTTGTTTACGGAGACGAACCGATTGTGGTGTGATTTCACAGTACTCATCTTCATTCAAGAATGTCAACGACTCTTCAAGTGAGAAGACACGTGGACGTTTAAGAACGTTCGTTGAGTCTTTTGCAGATGCACGCATGTTCGTTAATTGTTTTGCTTTAACGACGTTGACAGCGAGATCGACATCACGGTTACATTCGCCGATGATCATACCTTCGTATACTTCAATACCAGGCTCGATGAAGATCGTTCCGCGGTCTTCAAGAGCTGAGATCGCGTAAGCAGTTGCTTTACCTGTTTCGATTGAGACCATAACACCACTACGACGTCCACCGATATCCGCTTGGATGAACGGACGGTATTCTTCGAACGTGTGGTTCATGATTCCGTATCCGCGTGTAGCAGAAAGGAATTCGTTACGGTAACCGATCAAACCACGTGAAGGAACGATGAATTCCATTTTCGTTTGACCGTTGTCCATTGTTTGCATGTTCGTTAATTCACCTTTACGGAGACCAATCGATTCCATGACAGAACCTGTGTACTCTTCTGGTGTATCGATGACGACGCGTTCGAATGGCTCGACTTTGACACCTTCTTCTTCTTTGATGATAACTTGCGGTTTAGATACTTGGATTTCGTATCCTTCACGGCGCATGTTCTCGATCAAGATCCCGAGGTGAAGCTCCCCACGACCAGAAACGATCCAGCGGTCCGGTGAATCCGTGTTTTCGATACGGAGTGAAACGTCCGTCTCAAGTTCTTTTTCAAGACGCTCTTCGATTTTACGTGAAGTAACAAGATCCCCTTCACGACCAGCGAATGGCGAGTTATTGACGATGAATGTCATTTGAAGCGTTGGCTCATCGATACGTAATAATGGGAGTGGATCAACGTGTGAAGTTGGGCAAACTGTCTCACCGACGTTGATGTCTTCCATACCAGCGATCGCAATCAAGTCTCCTGCTTTTGCAGTTTCGATTTCGACACGTTTTAGACCGAAGTAACCGAACAACTTCGTGACACGGAAGTTCTTCGTTGAACCGTCAAGTTTTGAAAGTGAAACGCTATCGCCAACTTTGATTTCGCCACGGAAGACACGACCAACACCGATCCGTCCGAGGTAGTTATCATAGTCAAGCATCGTAACTTGGAACTGAAGTGGCTCCATTGTGTTATCGACAGGTGCTGGTGTATGCTCAAGAATTAAATCAAGAACGTTCGTGATTGTATCTTCTTGTTTATCTAATTCAGGTTCGAATGAACTTGAGCCGTTGACTGCCGATGCATAAACGACTGGGAATTCGAGTTGATCTTCGTCAGCTCCGAGGTCGATCAAGAGATCCACGACTTCGTCGACGACTTCAAGAGGACGGACCATCGGTTTGTCGATTTTGTTGACGACGACAATTGGTTGAAGTCCTTGCTCGAGTGCTTTTTTCAAAACGAAACGTGTTTGTGGCATACAGCCTTCACGTGCATCGACAACGAGGATGACGCCATCCACCATACGCATGATTCGCTCAACTTCTCCACCGAAATCGGCGTGTCCTGGCGTATCAACGATGTTGATGCGTGTGTTTTTGTAGTCGATTGCAGTGTTTTTCGCAAGAATCGTGATTCCACGTTCCCGCTCGATGTCATTTGAGTCCATTGCGCGTTCTTCGACTTGTTCGTTCGTACGGAACGTACCAGACTGTTTTAAAAGCTCATCGACTAATGTTGTTTTACCATGGTCAACGTGAGCGATGATCGCAACGTTGCGTAAATCATTTCGTACTAATGTTGTCATAGGTGTGTACCTCTTTCTATTCATTTAAATAAATCTTATCATACTTTCGGTCAACTTTAAGAGTATAGCACAGGTAGAGTCCTAATTGGCAATGACTAAGATTCGACATCATCTCGAAAGCCTTTTCATTATTCTTCATTCACGCTACACTGTTAACGTACTCACGGGTAGAGGGGGAAAAAACATGCGTCTACTATTTTTGTTACTTGCCATGCTTGCAGTAGGATCCATGGCAGGCATCGGCATTTTCATCGCGGAACAAAACGTACCGATGACGATCGCCTCTGTCGTCTTGATGATAGTTGCGATGGGTGCCGGATTCGTTTTAAAGGCACGTTTGCGCAAACAAACATGACTGAGAAGGTTCCTTTCGTTTAAAACGAAAGGACCTTTTTTCAATCCTCTTGTGTTTGTACAAACGTCAATACATCTTCAACGAATGTCTGGCTCCCTGCTAATACACTCGTTTGCTCGAGAAACGACATCGGCTCTCCGGTAATCGTCCCGACACGTCCACCAAGCTCTTCAATCAATAATTGACCGGCTGCATAATCCCAAGGCATGTTACGCATCGTGATATATCCATCAACGCGTCCGGCAGCCGTCCATGCGAGTTCAAGGGAAGCTGCACCAATCGCTCGTACACCTACTGCGTGTCGCACGAGCGGAGCAAGACGATCCGTGTTAATTCGACGGTTCGGCGTCACCCAGGTAGCATTCATACAGATGATCGCTTCCTTAACGCTCCGTTCTGTCAGTTGAGGTAACCGAATACCGTTTTGATAAGCCCCTTGTCCTTTGATGACATGAAATAGCTCGTCAGCCATGACATCATAAACAAATCCGTACCGTAATTCCCCTTCCATCATGATCGCAATTGAGATGGCGAACATTCGCTTTTGACGGATGAAGTTCATCGTTCCGTCGATCGGATCAACGAACCAAATCGTACCTTCGAGTGTATCGGGTCGAGCGATGCGCCCCTCTTCACCATAAATATGATGATCCGGATAGCGATCTAGAATACCTTTAATCAATAAATCCTCGACGGCTTGATCAATCTCCGTCACTAAATCACTTTTTCCGGTTTTCTGTTCAATGTGATACGACACATCAATCTTTTCGCGAATGTATTTCCCTGCTCGCTTGATCAAGTCTATCGCATCCAACTCGATTTGCATCTTCCTTCACTCCTTCATCATCGTTTCCAGCTTCTTCTATAGTAACAAAAAAAGAAAACCAGCGAACGATTCGCTGGTTGAAGTAGTGATATTTTATTATAAGGTAGAGAAAAGGACGTTGAAATCAAGCTTCAAGACGTACCATCTCTTGACGATATTTTTCGAGGCGCTCTTTACTTGCACCAACAGCTTCTGCGTCACTTGCCACCATCGCATCATGTAATGTAGCAAGCTCATAGTCGATTTCGAGACGCAATACAGGAATGCGTTTTTCTGCATCTTTTCTCTTGTATGCTTCTATCACTTGTTTCACAGTAACCACACTCCTTCGCGGGATAAACAGAAGTTTAATTTGTCAGACAATTGCGACTTATCAGTGGATTGAATCAATAATAGTACGATTCAACTTAGATGTAAAGCATCTAATTTTAAAAAATACAGTTTCACATATTTGTAAGGATAACGTCTTGTATGTAGTATATAGCCGCTTCCCTTCCACTTTAAACAAATGATGATCATTTTCCGCACATTTCCAGTCCGTATAAAAGATAAGACTCCTATACGATCGCATAGGAGTCTTATCTTTTATGATGTCATTTTTTTTTCATGCGCACGATTGGATCTTCTTGGCGTTTTGCCTGTTGCATCGTCCGATAACTTGAGCAACCTGTCTCTTCCATATAAAACTGATCCCACTGTTTTTCCTCGGATTTCGAGGTGACGATTTGCTTAAATTCCCGATATGCCTCGAGCAAACGTTGTCGTTCTACACCTGATTCATACGCTTGTTCGACTAAATTGAAAAAGTCGATGACTTTCACAATTTCTTCCGTCGACCAATCGGAATTGAGCGGATAATTCAATGCCATCATTCCCACTTCCTTTCTGCACTTTTCTATTTTACACGGAAAAGAAGCATAAAACAGTTGCAACCGCCCGAAAACTTGTTATAGTTAGCTTGTTTGATTGTATTTTTATTCGGTTTTAAGGGGGGGAAATCTGGTGCAAACAAAAAGCTTAACACAGCTCGATACACCTTTATTCGATGCGCTACTCGCGCATGCGAAACGTCAACCAATTCAATTTCATATTCCCGGTCATAAAAATGGTCAAGGAATGGATCCAGCCTTTCGATCGTTCATCGGTCAGAATGCGCTCGATATCGATTTAATCAATATCGCTCCCCTTGATGATCTTCATCATCCAAAGGCAATCATTAAGGAAGCTCATCAATTGGCAGCTCAAGCCTTCCATGCCGACGAAACGTTCTTTTCCGTACAAGGAACGTCAACCGCAATCATGGCAATGATCATGAGCGTCGTCGGACCTGATGATAAAATTCTCGTTCCTCGGAATGTTCATAAATCGGTGATGTCAGCTATCGTTCTTTCTGGTGCGCACCCGATTTTCATTCATCCTGAATTCGATGAGACATTTGGTATCGCACACGGTATCACACCAAGCGCGGTAGAACGTGCCCTTGCACTTCATCCTGATACAAAGGCAGTGCTCGTCATCAACCCGACGTATTTCGGCGTTGCTGGCGACTTGGAGAGCATCGTCAAACTTTCCCATAGTAAGGGTATTCCGGTACTCGTCGACGAAGCACACGGCGTCCATATCGCCTTCCACGAAGATATGCCGTTATCTGCGATGCAAGCAGGAGCTGATCTCGCAGCAACGAGTGTCCATAAACTCGGTGGATCACTCACTGGAAGCTCTGTTTTAAACGTTCGCCGGGGTCTTGTCTCTCCGGATAAGGTCCAAGCGGTACTCTCGATGTTGACGACGACTTCAACATCCTATCTACTGCTTGCTTCTCTTGACTGCGCACGGCGCCATCTTGCAATCAACGGTGAAGCGATGAATCGTCGGGCACTCGAACTCGCGACACGGATGCGTTTCGGATTAGCGAAGCTTCCTTATCTCGCCGTTTTCGGCGAATCCGATCTTCATTCAAGTGCGACGTTCGCTTTTGATCCAACGAAAGTGCTCGTTTCCGTTAAGGGACTTGGTATCTCTGGTCACCTTGTCGAAGAGTTTTTGCGTGAAGAACATCGGATCGAAGTTGAACTTTCTGATTTAAATAATATCCTTGTCATCATCACTTCTGGTGACTCGGAAGAGACAATCGATGCATTCCTACATGCGATGTCTTTACTTGTTGCACGCTATCAGAATAATGGCGCTGAAACGACTGATCACTCAATCGTCCTTCCAGACATTCCAGCGCTCGCTCTCAGCCCACGTGATGCTTTCTATGAAGAAACAGAGACAATTCCGTTAGTCGATGCGGTCGGACGGATTTCAGCTGAATTCATGATGGTGTATCCTCCTGGTATTCCCATCTTTATTCCTGGCGAAATGATCACGGCAGACAATCTTGCCTATATTAAAGAAAACATTGAAGCTGGTCTTCCGGTTCAAGGTCTTGAGGATCATTCGCTCGAGACGATCAAAGTCATTCAGCAATCGAATGCAATTCGGTGAAGACAAAACAAGGCAGTAATCCTTACTAGATGAGGATTACTGCTTTTTTAATTGGATCGTTTCATTCTGCATATTCATCGTTTGGCGAACAAGGAATGAATGCCGCTAATGCTTCACCAATTAATGCAACATCCTCATGCTCAATTGCAAAAGTACGAGCTAAAACTTCTCCATTTAACACATCCTGTTGATCAAATAACGCTGACTGACCACCAGTTAAACTAACGACGAGTACTTTCCCAAAAAATTGTCCTGTACAGATGACAGCGAAATCATAGCGAGCGAATGCGGTCGTCCAGCCTACAAAGCGAACCTTATCCATCTCTGATACGTAATACAGCTCCTCTAAGGCAGTCACGGATTCCATATGCGTCCACCCTCTCCATTTTTTATTCTTTTCCTTTTTTGAATCAAGACAAAACAAAAAAAACACCTCATACACGGTCGGCTCCCCGTGCATGAGGTGTTTCGGAATTATTTAATGATATGGATCGGGCTACCGATTGCAACTTCAGCAGTTTCCATTGCGATTTCACCAAGTGATGGGTGCGCGTGGATTGTGAGTGCGATATCTTCAGCTGTCATACCAGACTCGATTGCGAGTCCCATTTCAGCGATCATATCAGAAGCGCCTGTACCAGCGATTTGCGCGCCGATCAAGAGACCATCTGATTTACGAGTAATCATTTTCAAGAAGCCGTCTGGCTCGTTGAGTGCAAGTGCACGACCATTCGCAGCGTAAGGGAATTTAGACGCGACATAGTCGAGTCCTTCTTCTTTCGCTTGTGCTTCCGTGTAACCGACTGTAGCGAGTTCTGGGTCTGTGAAGACGACCGCTGGAATCGCGCTGTAGTCGAGGTATGCAGGGTGTCCTGCAGCTGCTTCAGCAGCGATTTTAGCTTCGAATGAAGCTTTGTGCGCAAGTGGTGGTCCTGGAACGATATCACCGATTGCGTAAATGTTTTCGTTTGAAGTACGGCACTGATCGTCGATTTCAACAAGACCACGGTCGCTGACTTTGACTTCTGCCATTTCAAGACCAAGATCACTTGTGTTAGGACGACGACCAACAGTGACGAGGACGTAGTCCGCTTCAACTGTTTGTGCTTCACCGTTGACTTCGAATGTTACTTTAACACCATCTTCTGACTCTTCCACACTTTGTGCAAGTGCTTCGTTGTGGATCGTGATGTTACCTTTTTGTTTGAGCTTTTTCTTGACGACTTGTGTCATAGCAGGCTCGAAACCAGAAAGGATGTCTTTTGTTCCTTCAAGAATGACGACTTCTGTATCGAAGTTCGCATACGCTGTACCAAGCTCCATCCCGATGTATCCGCCACCGATGACGATGAGTTTTTTCGGGATTTCAGGAAGGTTCAATGCGCCTGTTGAAGAAAGAACGCGTTTTGACCATTTGAAAGCTGGAAGTTCGATTGGAGTCGAACCAGTCGCGATGATACATTTCTTGAATTTGTAAGGAGTCGAAGAATCTTCGTTGATGATACGAACTGTATCTTCTGATTGGAAGTAAGCTTCCCCAACGACAGTCTCGACTTTGTTGCCTTTAAGAAGACCACTAACGCCGCCAGTCAATTTGTTGACGACAGATTGTTTCCAAGATTGAACTTTCGAGAAATCGACAGTTGCATTCTCAGAAGTGATCCCCATATCGCTTGAACCTTTAGCGTGCTGGAAGTTATGTCCTGCAGTGATCAAGGCTTTTGATGGGATACATCCTACGTTTAAGCAGACACCGCCGACGTTTTCACGTTCAACGATTGTTACTTTCATACCAAGTTGCGCGCCGCGGATTGCAGCAACGTAACCACCAGGGCCAGCCCCGATTACGAGTAAATCTGTTTCTTGTGCGAATTCACCTACTACCATTGCTTATCCCTCCATGATGAGAAGTTGTGGGTCGTTCAATAGGCGTTTAACTAAGTTAAGCGCGTTTTGTGCAGTTGCACCATCGATGAGACGGTGGTCGAAGCTGAATGAAAGTGCAAGAACTGGTGCAGCAACGATTTCGCCGTTTTTGACGACCGCTTTTTCAGCGATACGACCGATACCGAGGATTGCAACTTCTGGGTGGTTGATGACTGGTGTGAACCATTGACCGCCAGCAGAACCGATGTTAGTGATCGTGATTGATCCGCCTTTCATCTCGTCTCCAGAAAGTTTTCCGTCACGTGCTTTACCAGCAAGGTCATTGATGTTGTCAGCAAGTGCGAAGATCGATTTACGATCTGCATCTTTGACGACTGGTACGACAAGACCGTTGTCTGTATCAGCAGCAATACCGATGTTGAAGTAGTTTTTGTAGACGATTTCTTCGTTTACATCGTCGATTGATGCGTTGATTGCCGGGTATTTTTTAGCAGCAGCAGTCAATGCTTTTACGACGAACGGAAGGTAAGTCAATTTCGTACCTTGAGCAGCCGCAACTTCTTTGAAGTTTTTACGGAGTGCAACGAGGTTCGTAACGTCCACTTCGTCCATGAGTGTTACGTGTGGAGCTGTATGTTTCGAATTAACCATTGCTTTCGAAATCGCTTTACGGATTCCTTTGATTTTCTCGCGTGTTTCAAGTTCAGGTTGAGCAGCAACGTATGGCTTCACTTCTGTTTTTGGTGCAGAAGCAGCTGGTGCTTTTTCTTCAGTTGCTGGTGCATCAGAAGTTTGTCCACCGTTTGCGAATGCATCGATGTCTTCTTTAACGACACGACCGTTGTCTCCAGAACCTTGGACTTCACGGATGTCGACACCTTTTTCACGTGCATATTTACGGACAGATGGCATCGCGATGACGCGTTCTGATTTATGGATTTGAACCTCGTTTGGTTTGTCTTCCACTTTTTGATCCGTATCTTGAACGTCTTTCGCATTTTCTTCAGCTTTTGGTTGCTCTGCTTCTTCAGAAGGAGCAGAACCTTCGCCTTCGACTTCGAAAGTGATGAGGACGTCGCCAACGACAGCTACGACACCTTCGTCAACTTTTACTTCTTTAACAGTACCATCAACTGGCGATGGAATTTCAACGACTGCTTTATCGTTTTGTACTTCAAGAAGAACATCATCTTCTTTGACAGTGTCGCCCGCTTTTACGAACCACTTTACGATTTCACCTTCATGAATACCCTCACCGATATCCGGCAATTTGAATTCAAATAAACCCATTTGAATATGCCTCCTTTTAGTTCACTCTTCTAGTCGATTGTTATCTGTAAAAACGGAAGCAAGGAGAGAATGTACCCCTCTCCTTATTTTCCGAAATGCTCTTAGAAATTGTAGACAGTCTTGACTTTCTCGACAATATCTTTGTGATCCGGGATCCAGACGTCTTCACCTTGTGCGAATGGGAAGATCGTATCTGGAGCAGCAACACGAAGAATCGGTGCTTCGAGGTCAAGGATTGCACGTTCTTGGATTTCAGTTGCAACCATTGCAGCGATACCCGCTTGTTTTTGTGCTTCTTGAACGACGACGACACGGTTTGTTTTCTTGACAGAAGCAAGAATCGTATCGATATCGATCGGGCTGATCGTCATCAAGTCGATGATTTCGACGCTGATGTTTTCTTTTTCGAGCTCTTCTGCTGCTTTAAGTGAAGCGTGCACCATCGCACCGTAAGTGACGATTGTTACATCTGTACCTTCACGTTTTACATCAGCTTTTCCGAGTTCGATCGTGTAATCGCCCTCTGGCACTTCACCGCGGAATGAACGGTAGAGTTTCATGTGCTCGAGGAATACGACTGGGTCGTTATCACGGATTGACGCGATCAAGAGACCTTTTGCATCGTATGGTGTTGAAGGAATGACAACTTTAAGTCCTGGTGACTGAGCCATGAGTCCTTCGAGGTTATCTGCGTGAAGTTCCGGTGTTTTAACACCGCCACCGAATGGTGAACGGATTGTTACAGGTGCATTGTATGTGCCACCTGAACGGTAACGGAGACGCGCGAGTTGTGCTGCAACTGAATCGAATACTTCGAATACGAATCCGAAGAATTGGATTTCCATGATTGGACGGAATCCTGTCAGACTGAATCCGACAGCAAGACCACCAATACCTGATTCCGCAAGTGGTGTATCGAAGACACGGTCTTCGCCGAGCTCATCTTGAAGACCTTCTGTCGCACGGAATACCCCACCGTTTTTACCGACGTCTTCACCGAACAAGAGAACTTGTTCGTCGCGTTTCATCTCGACGCGCATTGCGTCAGTGATCGCTTGGATCATCGTCATTTGTGCCATGGGTTATTTCGACTCCTTTGCTGTATACTCATCAAGCTGCTCTTGCAGGTTTAGTGGAAGCTTTTCAGCCATCACGTTGATGAAATCTGTAACTTTTTGTTTTGGTTCTTTGTCAGCTTGTGCAAGTGCTTCCTTAACGTCAGCTTTAGCTTGCTCGATGACTTCGTTCTCTTTATCTTCGTTCCAAAGACCTTTTGCTTCCATGAAAGCACGGAAACGGACGAGTGGATCTTGTGCTTGATACTCATCATCCATGTCTTTTGTACGGTAACGTGTTGGATCATCACCAGCGAGTGTGTGTGGTCCATAACGGTAAGTCAATGTTTCAATCAATGTCGGAACACCGTTAAGTGCTTCTACGCGTGCTTGTTTCGTAGCTGCGTATACAGCAAGAACGTCCATACCGTCGACTTGGATACCATTGATACCAGCAGCAACAGCTTTTTGAGCGATTGTTTTCGCCATAGATTGTTTTTCGACAGGTGTCGAGATTGCGAAACGGTTGTTTTGAACGACGAAGATTGCAGGTGCTTTGAAAGCTCCAGCGAAGTTCATACCTTCATAGAAGTCCCCTTGTGANNAACCACCATCACCTGTGTAAGTGATCGCTACTTGTTCTTTACCGCTTTTCTTAAGACCGAGAGCAACACCAGCCGCTTGAACGATCTGCGCACCGATGATGATTTGTGGCATTAAGACGTTAACACCTTCAGGAATCTGACCACCTGTGATGTGACCGCGTGAGAACAAGAATGCTTTGTAAAGTGGGAAGCCATGGAAGACCATTTGTGGAATATCACGGTATCCAGGAAGAATCCAGTCATCTTTATCCAAAGCGAATTGCGTACCGATCATTGACGCTTCTTGTCCAGCTACTGGAGCGTAGAAACCAAGACGTCCTTGACGGTTAA
>NZ_DJUM01000054.1:0-137470 GCF_002440475.1 Exiguobacterium sp. UBA6282
GAAAGCCCGCTTCTCCTTTATAGGAAAAGCGGGTTTTTTTATTATTTCTTTATCTCATCCTCGGTGACCCATTTATGATTTTTCACCATCTCTCCACCGTCCGTTGGTTCATAGTTCACCATGTAGACAGTCGTTTCTTTTACTTCATCAATCGTCGCTTTAGCTCCATCCATACCTTTCATATGATCTGCCTTGACAGTCGTTTCATCACCAACTTGCAGTGGCTTAGTTGGAACTGGATCAAGTTCTTCCTGAATGACCCATTTGTGATTTTTCACCATCTTTCCACCAGTAGTCGGTTTATAACTGATCGCATAGACGACAGTATCATAAGCACCGGCAATCGTTGCTTTTGCTCCGTTCATTCCGTCCATATGATTCGTCGTCAAAGTGACATTACTGCCTCTCGGATAAGTCGGATCACTAGCTTTCTTTAAACCAGACGGTACCTTTCCGTCACTCGAATGCATCATATCTCCATGTGACATGTCGTGTGAGTCACTATTACTTCCATCGTTATTAGCGGATCCACATGCACCGAGCCAAAGCGTAGAACTAAGAGCAAGTACAGTTAACGTCAATGATTTTTTCATATTAAAACCCTCCTGAAGTCATTAGTCTTCTTTACTATACCCAGCGTATGTGCAAATCGTGTGCAGATGAGGTGACAGTTTCGTTTGTCTGCATCGATCGCGTTTTTTTTAGCTATACTAAAAGTGGAGAGAAAAAGGAGGAATCGTCATGCGTCGTATTTCATACTCAGTTGGAGGAATCGTGCTTGCGGCATTTTTAATTTGTGGCAGTGTGTTGTTCGGGACATTGTATTATCAGTTGTCTCAAACACGAACGCAGGAAGTAGTAGACGGTTTACTGAACCGAGGAAATACACACCGTGATGTCCTGGTCGATTCCTATGACCAAACGACGATGCGCCATGTCAGCATGATGGAAGCAGATTCATCGTTTACTGTGGTGATCACTGATGCAGATGGAAAACAACTTGAAGCGTCACGACCTTTGTCGAATGAGATGAAGAGCATGTTAGAGCATACGGATTTTGATTATCGTCAACAAGGAAAAATCGTGACGATGCGTGACTTTTTAATGACGGACAGTCCCATCACCATTAACGGGGAACATCGTGGTCATGTATTCATGTTCGCTTCTAAAGAAATCGTAGATCACGTACTTGATCCGTTGAAACAGCAGTTTTTCCAAGTGGGTCTGCTAGCGCTTTTATTAGCAGGTGCTGCAAGCATTTGGACGACCCGAATCATTTCTCGTCCGTTGATTCAGATGGAAAAAGCGACAGCGCGTCTATTGGATGGGGAAGGTGGAGAGTTGCCGATTGATCGAAAAGATGAACTGGGACAATTGGCGCGTTCGATTCAGCAATTAAAACAAGATCTCGATTTTTTAAATCGGGAACGATCCGAATTTTTAGCAACCGTATCTCATGAACTACGAACACCATTGACATATATAAAGGGATACGCGGATATTCTCGAACGCCAAACGTTGACGCCGGATGAGCAACAACGCTACATTACGATCATTCGAGAAGAAAGTCAGCAAATGAATGAATGGATTGAGCAATTGTTTTGGTTAGCACGAATTGACGCCAATGCTTTTATGATGGAGCGAAAACCTGTCGATGTCGAAGACTTGATTCATCAAGTGATACGATTGATGCGTCCAGACATCGAACAAGAAAATGTTTCGTTCGAGATAGAAGGTGAGCGATTAGAAGTGATGGGTGACGCTCAGCAGCTCCGTCAGATGATCGTGAATATCATTGAAAATGCACGGCGACATACGACGTCGGGAAAAATTATCGTTCGTTATGGTGTCAACGCAGTAGGGGCTTTCATTCAAATCGAAGATACAGGAGAAGGGATCGCTGCAGAATCTTTACCTCATGTAAAGAAACGGCTCTACCGAACGGAAGCATCTCGTTCTCGAAAACATGGAGGAACTGGAATCGGACTCTCCATCGTTGAAGCAATTGCGCAGACACATGGAGCAGAATTGAACATCAAGAGTCAACTTGGACATGGAACACAAGTGACACTGCAGTGGAAGGAGAAATAAAATGCCGCATGTATTGATCGTAGATGATGAACCGAGAATGCTTGAACTGCTCAAACTGTATATTCAGCCGTATGGGTACACATGTCAGCTTGTGGATTCTGCGCAACAAGCTCTTGATCTCTGCCGTCAGCACGTATTCGACCTGATTTTACTAGATGTCATGATGCCAGATATGGACGGATGGACATGTTGTCGTCTCATTCGAGAACACTCTAACATCCCGATCTTGATGGTTACGGCTCGGAATCAGCGGGAAGACATCATTCGGACACGGGAAGTAGGAGCGAATGATTACATATCAAAGCCGATTCAAGAAGGAGAACTGATCGGACGAATGGAAGTTTTATTACAGCAGCGGCATGCTGGTCTATCCTATGACCGGGAAGGCTATCGTTGTAGTTACCTCCAACAAACGATTTCGTTAACGAAGACGGAGTTTGAATTGTTAGGTGTATTTTTAGATTCTCCACGACGTGTTTTGACGCGGAATCAGCTGACGACGATGTTATGGGGAGCGGAAGCGTCTGTAGACGAGCGGACAATCGACTCGCATATCAGACATTTAAGAGAAAAACTACGTGTTTGCGGTTTTCCAATCGAACAGCATCTGGAAACGGTTCGCGGAATCGGATACCGCTGGATACACTAGTAAGAAGGAGATTCAAACATGACGACACTTTATTTCGTACGGCACGCACATTCGACATACTCACCGGATGAACGGAGACGTCCACTTTCCGATAAAGGACAGGCAGATGCAAGACGTTTACTTGAAACGTTTCAAGAAATTCCAATCGACAGATTCTACAGCAGTCCGTATCAGCGGGCGATCGAGACGGTTGCACCGCTCGCGGAGGCACGTCGACAACCAATTATTGAGGTAGAAGAACTAAGAGAGCGATTACTAGCACCTGGAGAGCTTGACGGTTTTCAGGAGGCGGTTATGTATGTATGGCAACATCCGAATGAAAATCCGTATGGAGGCGAAACGAACAACGAAGCGTCGCAACGCATTCGGCAATTCATCGACGAACTAGTGGAGAAATATCCTGACGAAACAGTCGTTCTTGGAACACACGGGAATATCATGGTGTTACTTTTAGAAACATTTGATCCGACGTTTGATTACGCATTTTGGAAATCCTTACCGATGCCAGCCGTGTGTCGAATGGATGTGAAAGTAGGAAAACAGGTGAACATTCAAGTCGTACCACTTTTGACGAATGTAAAGTAAAAAAGAGGCGGAACTGATGAGTAAATCAGTTTCCGTCTCTTTTGTAATCAAAGAAATCTTAAGGCGTAGGAATAGCACCTTCATGTTTTCGGATCAAATCAGCTGTTAATTGACCGGACAAGGTGACCATCGGCACACCGCCGCCTGGGTGTGTAGAACCACCAACGAAATAAAGTCCTTCGTATAAGTCGCTCTTCGATGGAATCTTGAATCCACCATTTTTCTTCCGATCAGCTGCGACACCATAAATCGATCCACCGTTTGGACCATATAAGTCCTTCAGATCTTCTGGGGTGAAGCGATATTCAAACTCGATTGATTCCCGAAGACCGTAAAGTCCCATTCGTTCGAGTTTATCAAGAACGACTTCACGATACGCATCCCAGTCGACCTCACCTTTTTGGAGTGTTAGAGGAGGGACATGTGTCAAGACGAACAGATTATCTTTTCCATCGGGCGCTTGCGAAGCATCAGATTTCGATGAGACCCCGACATAAATCGTCGGATCCTCAGGAGGCGTTCCTTCTTTGAACATTTGAGCGAATTCGCGCTCTGGATTTTCTGAGAAAAAGAAGTTGTGATGTGCTAGTCCACTGTACTCACGGTTCACACCAAGTAATAATACGAGTCCAGAAACAGAGGGAGCAAACGATGCCTGTAATTTTTTTGCCTGCTTCCGGGCTTTTTTCTCAGGTACGATTCGTTCGTAAGTCGGGATGACCTCAAGATTTGAGACGACGATGTCGGCTGCATGGAACGTACCATTCGAAAGGACACCAACTGCTTTTTTATTTTCAAGGACGATTTGTTCAACCGGTGAGTTGAGATGCACCGTGACGCGTAGCTCGTCAAGCAATCGTTTCATAGCACGCGCGATTTGATACATCCCGCCCTTAACATAATAGATGCCAAGTCCCATCTGTACATAAATCATTTGATTGAAGACGGCTGGCGCTTGATAAGGGTTGGAACCGACATACATGACCATGTAGTTGAACAGCTGTTCGAGATACGGATCATTGAGGTGTTTTTTTGTTCCGGTCGCGACGGTGTTCATCGGGTCCATCTTTAATAAATCAGACATCGTATGGTATTTTTTTAAGTCCTTTAAATCTTCGAGACTGTATTTATAAAAGCTGTCGAGACATAAGTCATACATTTGTTTTGAGTACCGGAACAATTCGACGAAATCCGCTCTTGACGAAATTTGCTCGACTTCTTCAAGCATTCCAGGTAAGTCACCTTTGACGTCGATTTTTGTCCCATCTTCAAAAAAAGTACGCCATTGCGGTTCAATGCGTTCGATTTCTAAGTAATCATCTAAGTTACGATGAACACTTGAGAAGAGTTGTTCGAGTACCCAAGGCATCGTTAAAATCGATGGACCAGTATCAAAAGTAAATCCTTTCCCGCTGCGCTGATTTAGTTTCCCACCGACGTTTGCATTTTTTTCAAGCATCGTGACTGCGTAACCATCTCCAGCTAGACGAATGGCAGCAGACATACCGGCAAGACCAGCTCCAATGACGATTGCACGTTTCTTCAAATGGATCACTTCTCCTTTTAATAGATGAATGGAATCAAACGTTTTCGTTTTGCAGCCCACATCGTATAGGCAGGTCCGAAACCTTTTGTCAACATCGCTTCCTCGATCCGGATTCGATAGAGTAGGAAAAAGAACATGAGCACTCCAGCGAAAGCGAATAGGACCATTTGTCCCGTGAACAGAGGAAAGCTGATCGTGATCAACAATAATCCACTGTACAATGGATGGCGCAAGAAACGATAAGGACCACTACTGACAAGCTTGTCATCAGCTGCGACGACGACGTGACGAGTGAATTGTTGTTTTAAGTGGAGAATTCCCCAAAGGCGTAAAGCGACTCCACTCCACAACAGCAGGCAGGAAGTGATGCGCAACCAGGGAGAAACACTTTCGTCCGCAAAGAGGAAAGAGCAGACGATCGTTCCACTCAAGACAAGGAAAATCAAATAAAAACTTACTTGTTCTGCGGCGCCCGACCGGGAATCGGATCGATTCCGAAAACGAATCATTTCACTGATCCAACAGACGCTACCAATGCTGAAGATCCATTCCCACAATGTCACGTACGCTCCTCCTTTCTGTTTCAGAACTTGTTTCGAAAGCGCATTCAACGTTATTTACCCATTGCAATTCACCCTTAAGCTACATTTAGAAAACTTCAGAAATACTTCATTTTCATGACAAGCATTCCGAATGAACCCTGTTTGAAAAAAATAATGGTATTCTAATCTAAAACATGGATGCAGATCCTCATGCATAAAGGAGATACACGATTCATGAAATACATCAAGACACTCATCACGACATTGGCATTGACGGTAGCCTGTACGTCGACTTATATATCAGAAGCTGAGGCGGCGACTTCTTCTTATCGTCAAGCCAAGACATCCCTTCATTTACGTCAAGGGACATCAGTCGAGCAACCGAGTATTGCAGTCATTCCGACAGGGATTTATGTAACAGAACTATCAAAAATCGGTACGTGGTCCAAAATACAGTACGGAACGAAGATTGGCTATGCGAGTACGAAATATCTGTTAACGGATGAACAAATCGGTGGGAAACGTATTGGCAAGACACTCATCGCGAATAAGAACTTAGCACTCCGTTCGACGTACGCTCCTGGAGAGAATCAGCAAGCGCGTGCAGCTTTTGAGAAAATGCGCTTGGCGGCAAAAAAAGAGGGGATTACGCTGGTCGCATTTAGTACATACCGTTCGTACGCTTACCAAAAGGCATTGTTTGATAAATATGTCGCGCGAGATGGATATGAAAAAGCGAGTACTTATAGTGCGGAGCCAGGAAAAAGCGAACATCAGACAGGACTCGCTTTTGATATCGGGGGAGCAGATTCTTCTAAATACGCGATGTTCAGTTTTGCGAAGACGAAAGAGGCGAAATGGCTGTTCGCGAATGCACACCGGTACGGTTTCCATCTTCGTTATCCATCTGGTAAAGAATCGTGGACAGGTTATACGTATGAAAGCTGGCACTACCGTTATGTAGGGGCGACGCTTGCTGCTCGCCTGAAACTCAGTGGGTTGACAATGGAAGAGTATTTTCATCTTGCTCCTTGGAAACCAGTAAAGACTTCGACATCTTAAAACATGATAAATAGAGGGTGTTGGATTCATCTATTATTCGTCTTGAATGAAAGAGATGGACTGTTTGACAATGACCGGCATGCTGATTGGTAGCTGAACATGACGGTACATTGGAGCAGACGGATGAACCGTTGGAATTATAAGCCTCACACTATAAAAAGCCCATCGCAATCCAAGCGATGGGCTTTTTTGATGTTCACTTAATTGGTTGTTCGTTCTTTTTTCGCTTTTTTGAAGAAGAACAGTTCATAGACGACTGGAACAATGATGAGTGTTAACAACGTAGATGTCGTTAACCCCCCAATAACTGTTAGGGCGAGACCTTTTGAGATCAATGTCCCTGAAGAAGTTGTTAATGCGAGTGGTACTAATGCCATGATCGTTGCGAATGCGGTCATCAGGATTGGACGCAATCGTGTTTTACCCGCTTCAATCAATGATTCGCGAATTGGCATACCACGACCAACGTTTTGACCAATACGGTCGACGAGAACGATGGCATTCGTGGTGACGATACCAATTAACATCAAGAAGCCGATCATGACACTGACCGATAATGGTTCATTTGCAAAGAAGAGCGTGACGAGTGAACCGATTGGAACAAAAATCAGTGAAGACAAGATGATGAACGGAATTCGTGCTTTTCCGAACGTGATCAGCATCGTCAGGTAAACAAGCCCGATTGCAACGACAATCGCGATTCCGAGGGACTGGAAGATTTCGACTGTATCATCATTCCCACCACCACTTGTCAACGAGACACCGTCTGGTAAATTAATTTTTTCGACCTCTGTTTTTACAGCATTAGAAACGTTTTGTACGTCGTCTCCTTTAACTTGTCCGGAAACGCGAGCATATACTTTTCCGTCGAGCTTTTGAATTGATGTGAAGGTCTCAACTTCTTTGACGGTCGCGACATCTTTTAGAGCAACAGGACCGTTTGCTGAGAACAGTTGGACGTCTTCGAGATCTTTCTTCGAAACGAGTCCTTTTTCATAAGACAATTGTACATTTTGATCTTTATTATCAAGATTCAACGTTCCAACAGTAACAGGCTTCGTTTGATCATTGACGGTCCCGAGGATCTGGAAGCCGGATAGTCCACGATCACTTGCTTTTTCAGGATCGATTTCAACGAGGAATTGCTTTTGTTTTTCGCTGAAGTTGTTTGTGATATATTTTAAATCACTATTTTTGGACATATTATCCTCGACTAATTTCGCAGCTTTTTGAAGCGCTTCGAGATCGTTCGAGAACAGGTCGACATCGACGTTGTTGTTCGACGGAGGACCACCTGTTGATAATTCAGCTACGCTGATTTTGACATTGACGTTTTCCTCTTGAGCGATGTCCTCCATCTGTGTCTCAAGTGATTTGATCGTTTGCTCAACGTTCGCGCCGTCCTTCAGGTTCAAGAAATAACTTGCTTTATTATCGAGACGTAAGCCTGTCGTAAAGTCTCGTGCTCCGACAGACGTCGTGACGTCAGCGATTGCTTGTTCTTTATCAAACATCTTTTCCATCTCAAATGAGACGTCGCTCGTTTTCTCGAGCGATGTGGCAGCCGGAAGTTCAAGCGATGCCGTTAGTGTCTTTGAGGCTTCGTTCGGAATGAACGTAAAGCCGAGACGTGGAACGATCGCTAGAGAACCGCCGAGAAGAATGAACGATACAATTAAGATCGTCGCCTTATGCGAGAGTGACTTTTCAATCAGCTTGCCATACCACCGTTGAAGAGCACCTTCTTTTTCTTCTGCTGGAACCTTCTTAAAGGCAAATTTCGCAAGAATCGGTACGATCGTGATCGCAACGAGTAGTGAAGCAAGTAATGAGAAAATAATTGTCAAAGCAAACGGTAAGAAGAACTTACCAGTGATTCCACCGACGAATCCGATTGGCAGGAAGACGACGACGGTCCTGAGCGTCGATGATGTGATTGCTTTTAAAATCTCTTTTGTCGATTGTTCGATGATCTCATCCGTCATACCGGATTCGGATTTTCGAACACGCCGGAAGATGTTCTCGATAACGACGATACTATCATCAACGACACGACCGACCGCAACGGCCATCCCGCCAAGTGTCATGATGTTCAGAGAAATATCTTGCCAGTTCAAGAAGATAGCAGCAATGAGTAACGATAAAGGAATCGAGACGATGGCAATAATCGTTGCGCGAATATTTCGTAAGAACAAGAGTACAGCGAGAGAGGCAAAGAGGGCACCAAGTAATCCTTCTTTGACGAGTGTCGCGACGGATTCCTCGATATCCTTCGCTGAATCGATCCCAATCGTATAGTCGACTTGATCGTCATATTTATTAAGGATCTTCGTGACTTCATCTGCGATTTCGACCGTATTGGCATCTTGTTTTTTCGTGATTGCCATCGATAAGGAATCTTTTAAATCGTAACGTGTTTTTTCGCTTTGTTGCGAGACTGCTTCTATTTTTGCAATATCTTCTAGACGAATCGGTTCTGCAGGTTCAGACGCCTGATCTGTAGCTGCTCCACCTGTTGTACTTGGTGGTCCTTGTGTTGCACCTTGTGGTGGACCGCCAGCAGATGAACCACCTGTTTGATCGCTACTAGCTGAACTAGTCGCACCTGCAACGGGTGTCAATTGTAGATTTTTTAGTTTATCTAGATTTTCTAGTTTTTCCTCAACGCGAATCGGTATTTGTGAATCGTTTTCTGATAGCTGACCAGATGGGAACGAGACATACTTTCCGTTGATTTGTTCCTTGATACTTGAGAGCGAGAGTCCTGCTTCTGTTGCTTTCTGATTATCGACGGTGATTTGAACGAGATCATCTTTGTAGCCACCAACGGAAACGCTATTGATTCCTGGAATCTTATTAAGTTCAGGTTCGATATCGTCCTTGAGGATTTTTTCGATGTCTTTACCATCCTTACTAAAGAAAGAGATATTATAGATTGGGAACGATCCAAAGGACAGACGATTTAATTTCGTTGTTGCTTCCTCTGGTAGATTCGCATCTTGGATTGCAGCATCAATCTGTTGTTCGACTTTATCCATATCAGTATCGAACGGGAATTCGATGTTTAAGATACCGATGCTTTCATAAGAAGAGCTTGTCAGCTTAGTAGCTCCTTCGATTCCTTTCAAAGCAGTTTCAAGCTTCGAGACGACTTGTTTATCGACATCGTCGGGTGAAGCACCAGGATATACTGCTTCAACAGAGATTTGAGGAAATTCGATTTCTGGGAACTGATCGACTTTTAATTTCGAGAAAGAATAGACGCCTCCTAAAACTAAAAGAATGGCGATGATGAAAACAGCCACCGAATTCTTTAAACTGAATCGGGTTAAAAAGTTCATATGAACACTCCTTTCGTTTATATGTGCTTATTTACATAGTAGAGGACACTCATAGAACCCGCAACTTTAAAACTGTTTTATTCAAAAAGATCTTTTTGAAAAAAGATAATTTTTTTTGTTAAAAAGGCTTTACACCTTTCGATATGCTGCTATAATAAAAATATACCCAGTAACAACACAGCATGATTCTGTAGCTCAGCTGGGAGAGCGCTACCTTGACAGGGTAGAGGTCGCTGGTTCGAGCCCAGTCAGAATCATACCGAAATCGTTCCTTTTCGAAGGAACGATTTTTTTTGCATTAAAAAAACTATTCCCGAAATCAATCAGGAATAGTTGGAAGGTAGAGATATTATTTTATTGGATTTCGAGATGAAGATCGCCACGCTTCGTCCAGCCTGCGACAGTCGTCAATCGATAGAAGACGAGTGTCAAGACGCCAGGTAAAACGACACCAGTCAAGAAGAAGATAAGGAACGCCTGAGGACCTTGGTTGACGAAGATATTGAGTGGCGCAATCATCGAATTTAAACCGAGTCCAGCGAGTTCATATGGTACTTTCAAAGAGAGAAGAAGCGTCGCTACAGGAGCTGAAATCATCGCTGCGAGAAACGGTGCAACGACAAGACGTGGATTTTTAACGATATTCGGGAATTGTACTTTAGGTGTGACAAAGAATGAAGCAATCAAACCACCGGGATCCGTCTGACGATATGCCATCAATGTGAAGCCAACGAATTGAGCGGAACAGCCAATGAGTGCAGCGGCACTTGCTACAGGATCAAGCTGCAAAGCGATAGCGAGTGCAGCGGACGAAGCGGGAGACATCAATAAGACACTAAAGATGAGTGCAATGACAAGAGATGTAGCAATAGGAGACGATTCGACTGAAGCGGTGATCATAGCGCTGAATTTTGTAAGGAGTGGTGTCGTTACGGCAGCAGCACCGATACCAGTGATACCACCGGCAAGCACAGCACTCATCGGGATGACCATCATGTCAAATTTCGTTTTTCCAGTCATGCGTTTTCCGACATATACAGCGACCGCAGCTGCGAGTAATGCACTGATTGGCTGACCGGGGGCAAGAACGAGTCCAGAAGCAGTCGATTGAAGCGCAGCACCACCAATCGTCGCTGCGATCATCGCGCTGAACAGGACAAGTGTGTTTCCTCCGAGCTGAAAGGCGATACCGGCACCGAGTGCAGGAGCAAGCAGTACTTTTGCGACGCCGCCAATCGTCAGTAGCATTTGGATATGTAAAAAATTGCCGAGCGTCTCAATCAGGAGTCCGACACCGAGTGTTACAAGAACGGCATTCGCCATTCCAGCTGATACTTTTACCATTCGATCCATCGCATATTCTTTCAACGTTGTCATCCTCTCTCTATCTATCTCTATTTTTTGCCATGAAAAAAGCCTATCCATTTTTGGGATAGGCGCCACTCATTCTGTGCGGGCGCCTCATTCGATGCATCGAAAGGAGGGCCCAAAAATCATTTCCGTTTCATCATCGGAAAAGTTTTCAGTCCCTCATGCATAGAATAATCAGTCGTCCGGCTTGGTTAAATGGCTGTTGCGTCGGAATCATTCAATCGTGCCCCTCTCTGTGAATTTTTCTAAGCCTAACATGCTTCTGATCAATAATCAATATTTTCTGACAATTTATTTTTTCTCTAAATCTAATAGGAATTCACGCTATCATCGGGAAATCCTAATGTACTAACAATGGAGGCGTTTACATGAAAGTAATGATTTTTACAGATATTCACGGGAATGCTTCAGCATTGCGTGCCGTGTTGTCCTATCTCGATCAGTCTTCAGACATCGATGCTATATATTGCCTCGGTGATCTCGTCGGTATCGGACCTGAACATAATGAGGTCATCAATTTGTTAAGGCAGCGATCTGATATTCAGACGATTTCAGGAAACCATGATGAATGCGTCCTTGCTTTGATTCATGGGGATGTCTATCCCGCTAGTTACCAACATGCGAAAGAGCATCATCAATGGATTGCAGATTCATTGACGCAGGAGAATCAGAGTTATTTGGAGCGTTTACCGCGTGAATTGAATGTCACCCATCAGGAACAAACGATGTATCTGACACATTATGCCTATGCCGATCAGACGAAGAAAATCGGTGAGGAACCCTTAAAGCCAGCAGTGGATGGAACAAAAGAAAACTTACCCGTCCTTTTTTCTGGAAATGAGGCGCGAATCATTGGCTTTGGTCACCACCATCCAGCACAACAAGTTGAGACGGAGCAAACGCTGTACATCAACCCTGGAGCGGTCGGATGTCAGGAAACAGCTCTTGCCCCAGTAGCAATCCTCACTTTAGAAAAAGGACAAGTACGTTCGGAGATTCTGACGATTCCATATGATGATCGACCATTTCTAAATGTACTCAATACAACAGAAATGCCGGAACGTGAATTGATGCGACGTCTCTTCTTCGGAAATAGATCATGAAAAAAACCTTCATGAATAGTTCATGAAGGAAGTCGATCATGCAGACAGTTTCGTCATGATTGAGACGAGACAGACGATAATCAGTAACAGGATGCCGATATTTCGTTTCAACGAGTGACGTGACCAGTAGAAGAATAGTGCAAGGACAGGGGCCACGAAAAAGGCAAGAACAAGACTGATCAGTGTTGCAAGAAATAAAACAAATATCCAGAGCTTGCTCGTTGTCCGGTAAACCTGCCACATGTCGTAAAGCGACATAAGTGTATAAGCGAGTAATACAAAGATGATTCCGGTCGATAAACTCAAAACGATCATCACTCCATTTCTTTTTTAGTATAAGGGAAGGAGCAAAGATGACTATATGTCTTGCAGGAAAAAACGTGACGAATCGATGAACGTATAGACTGACCTAGCACTATGAGACACATATAAAACACCTTGATTAAGCTGCCAGTACACCGTATCTTTTCGGTGTCAGGTAGCCTAATTTTTCTTGGATTCGTTCTTCGTTATAGTAGTTTAAGTAATTAATAACGCGTTCAGAGACCTCATGGTCTCTTAGCGAGTTAAATTTGACGTACTGGAACTCCTTGGACTTTAAATTAGAGTGGAACGATTCAATAACTGCGTTGTCCCAACAGTTTCCTCTACGAGACATGCTACTTATTAGGTGATTGCTCTTAACGAATTCTTGAAAGGCATATGACGTATAGACACTGCCTTGGTCCGAATGAAGGATGACCCCTTCGGGATAGTTTCGGTTCTCAAGCGCTATCTTCAACGTATCGATCACAAGAGGCGTTTGTTGATGCTCGTATAACTTGTAGGCGATGATTTCGTTATTGAATAAGTCCATGATAGTTGAAAGATATTTCGTCGTGCTGCCGTATTGGATCTAAGTGATATCCGTCACCCACTTCTGATTCGGTTTACTTGCTGTGAAGTCGCGCTTGATGAGATCCGGTGCCGTTACGATGCGCTCACCTTGAGACTTCCATCTTCGTTTCGGCTTGATCCGGCATTGGAGATGGTGTTTTTGCATGATTTTCTGCACGGTATTCCGATTGGCTTTCAACTGATAAATTTGCTGTAATAATGCCTTTATTTTTCGATGTCCATTCCGATACTTCGTCTGCTTACTTAGTCCAATGATGGCTTTTTCGAGCACCGAGGGTGCTTTCACAGATTCTTTAATCCAACGGTAATAGCTTGCTCTCGGTACATTCAAAACGCTAAGAATAGCGGTGATTGTATACTTTCCCCGAAGAAACTCTACAATTTTTATGAGTACTTCTTTCTCAACTCTCTTTCGATCTCCATGTACTTTTTTAAGATTTCGTTTTCCATCTTCAGATGAGACATTTGTCGTTCTCTCTTATCATCCTCACTTGCAGAATCTGGACCATGTCCATAGGTATATTGTTTTCCAATCGGCTGATCAAATCGATAATGTTCGTTAGCGCGATACCATCTCATCCATGTTTTAATTTGAGATTCATTTTTGATTCCGTACTTCTCCATAATCTCTTTCGTCGTTAACTTACCATTCAGCTTATCTTTTACTACTGCCCATTTCACTTCACTTGAATATACGTTTTTGCCCATGCAAAAACACCTCCGATGTTAGTACTTTTTAAAAGTGTACCACTCCGAAGGTGTTTTATATTGTCTCAAAATTTTAGGTTAGCCCAATCCATTGATCAGCGGTTTTTTTATTCACAGAACGCGCAACATGGCACGTCGAATCGTATCGAGTTCAAGTGGACGCGCAATCGATGGCCATTCGGCGATCAACGCGATATACGTTCGAAAGATCAGGAAGGCCGTGACATCGACCGGTATGTCGCGATCGTCTTGACCAAGACGAGTCTCAAGTAATGTCTTGATATATTCGACGACATGTCGTTCAATCCGCATCCGTAATTCCTGCATCTCTTGTAATTTTAAGTTGCGTGTTTCTTCGATGATTTGAAGAATGAATAAGTGTTGTTGCTGATGATAGACGATGGCGTCGATCATTGCTTGTTTATTTTCTTCTACGGTCGCCTGTTCGACGTAAGCGCGTTCTGCTTCTTCTTTCATCTCTTGCAACACACGTGTTACGAGTGATTCAAACAGATTGAGTTTACTTTCGAACAATTGATAGACGGTTGGTTTTCCGACATGAGCGCGTCGGGCGACACGCTCGATCGTCGTTCCCTTATAACCGAGTTCTGAAAAGCAAGCCATTGCTGAGTCGAGTATCAAAGTTTCTTTATCAGACTGTGTCATGTTGTTTTCGTCTCGCTTTCGTTGAGAGTAGAATCCGTTTGGCTCCGAGCCCTCCAACGAAGCTGATGATTAATGCGACGACTAATATGATCGCAAGGACTTGACTATTGGATACGAGGGCATCCGTCACACCGAGTCCAAGCGCTTCGCGGAATCCACCGACCGAATATGTCATCGGTAAGAAAGCGTGAATCGCTTGGAAGAACCCTGGCGTCATTTCGACAGGGAACGTTCCACCACTACCACCGATTTGAAGAAGGAGTAGTAAGAAGGCAAGGAACTGTCCGACGCGACCGAGTAGCATCGCGAGCGTGAACAGAATGGTAATGAACGTCATACCTGTCAAGGCAGCGAATCCATAGAGCGCAGGGACACTCGCGACATCAGCATCCAGCACATAGACGATGGCTGTGGCCGCTGCGACACCTTGTAATGCGCCAATCGGTAAGATAAGTGATAATTTACCGACGAGGAAGCGCCATGTCAGACTCTCACCATGTTCGGGACGAATCTGATAGACCGAAGAGAACATCAAGGCACCTGCGAACAAGGCAATACTAAGGATATAAGCTGATAAACCAGAACCGTAATTGTTGACAGTCGAATAGTCATGTTCTTTTAAGACGACGGGTTCTGCTAGCATATTATCCCGCTCTTTTGTCGGCTTGACCGTCGCGTCTTTAGCTCCTTTGCTGAGCTCATCCTTCAGTGTTTTAGCTCCATCTTCAAGTTTCGTGTTGGCATCCGCGATTTTTGAAGCACCCTCGGTCGTTTTGCCGATACCATCTGTAATCGTAGAAGAACCAGATGCCAATTGTCCTAATCCGTTATTCAACGCGCTAGCCCCAGCTTGAAGTTGATGTGTACCATCTGACAGTTGGTTCGCGCCGTCAGCTAGTTGGGCACCGCCTGTTGCGGCTTTATGCACACCCGCAGTATACTGACCGAGTTTTTCATTGAACGTCTGTTGTCCACTAGCTAATTGTTGTGCGCCAGACTCGACTTGTTTCGCACCATCGACGAGCTTCAATTGTCCAGCGTTTAGTTGCGATACAGCAGACTGGACTTGCTGACCACCTGCGGCGAGTTGACCGATTTTCTTCGTTGCTTCTGTTGCTTGAGCAAGACTCTGATCAATTGCACCTTCTTGGGCAGCAAGACTTTGAATATTTTCTTCTAATGAACCAATAGAACCGAGTAATGTTTGTTTTTCTTCATCTGATAACTGTTCAGAAGCAGAAATAACTTCTTTTAGTTGAGCGACGTTTGCTTCAAGTGCTTCGCGACGGGCCCGTAAGTCCTGTTTCGCCTGTTCAGCATCTTGATTGAGTTGTGTTAAAAAGGCATTCGCAGCTTGTGCTTTTTCATCCAGTTGATTTAATCCGTCCGTCAACTGAGGAATTTTTTCATTAAGCTGAGCAGTACCCGCAGCCAGTTGTTCTGCCCCTTGGCGTACCTGTGTTGAGCCACCGCTGAGTTTTGTTGCGCCTTCTTGAAGTTGCGCGGCACCTGCCTGTAACTTGCCACCGTTTTCATCGAGTGTGTTCAATCCAGAAGATAGCTCACCCGTTTTTTGAGCGAAGAGGGTGGTTTTTTCGTCGAGTGTCGTGACACCATCACTCAGTTTTTTAGAACCTTGATTCGCTTCCCCGAGTTTTTCGGACAGTGTCAGACTGCCATCTGCGAGTTTTCCAAGATTTGTTGCTAGTGTTCTAGCGCCATCCGCTGTTTTATGGTTACCGTCCTCGAGTTTAGAGGAACCGTCCGACGCTTTTTCCATTCCGTTTGCGATTTTCTTTAACGCACCGAATATAGCACTACTATATTGTTTCGTAACGGATTTTCGGATTTTTTCGTTTAACTGTTTTGCGGCAGTACTCGAAATTTGTGTTCCCGAGTAGTTTTTCGCTGGATTCAAGTAATATTCTAACTCAATCTTCTTCGGGTGATCATCGAGTAGTGTCGTTGCATTTTTAGAAAAATTCTTTGGAATGACGACTGTCATGTAGACTTTTCCGTCACGCAATTCTTTCTCTGCCTTATCCTGAGACAAGAACTGCCAATCAAAATCATCATTTTTTTTGAGTTTATCGACGAATTGATCCCCGATGTCGACTTTCTCTCCTTTAAACTTTGTCGCCTGATCTTCGTTGACGATAGCTACCTTAATATCTTCTGTACGACCGTACGGGTCCCAGAATGCAGATAAGAAGATGGAGTTGTAAAGAAACGGTACGAGGATGAGGGCGAGAATAACGACGATCATCATCGGACTCTTCAATTTCTTCCATTCTGAGCGAAACATAAATACAAATCCCCTTTCTAAAACTCAAAACTAATTTGAGTTTTAGGTTTTGATGAGATTTACTTTACTCTCTTCATTATAAAAAATCAATCGATAATTCCAATTTCACACAAAAAAACGACTCACGGAGAGTCGTCTCTAGAAAATGATTAAGGAATTAACAGTAACTTTCCTGTACTACGTCGGCTTTCTAAAAAGTCATGCGCTGCTTTTCCATCAGATAAAGCAAAAATTGTCGGAGAGGACAGGTTAAGGTGACTAGATAAAATCCAATCAAACAGCTCACCCGATCTGCGGATGCGTTCCTCAGAAGACGTTAACACATTCCAAAGGTCGCCACCTGTTAATGTTTTGGACGTATCCATTAAAAAACGTGGATCGACAGGTGCGGGATCACCGCCTGCCATACCATAGAAGACGACGGTCCCATGTACTTTCGTTACATGGAAACTGTCCATTAGCGTAGAACCGATAGACTCATAAACGACATCGACCCCTCTACCAGAAGTTTGTGTAAGCACTTGCTCGACCCAGTTCTCTGAGTACAAATAGACAGACTCACAACCGGCAGTTTTTGCGATCTGTGCCTTATCGGGAGAAGAAGTTAAGCCAATCGGAGTTGCACCAAGTAAACGAATGAGTTGTGTCAGTAATTGCCCCACGCCACCGGCAGCAGCGTGAACTAAGACGGTATCTCCTGGTTGAACGTGATAACTGTCGCGAGTCAAATAATGTGCCGTCAATCCTTGTAATAAGACAGAAGCTGCTGTTTCGTATGAGATACCGTCAGGAAGCGGAATCAATTTATCAACGGGTGCCGCCACGTACTCAGCGTTCGCAAGCGGAACGTCCGCAAAAGCAATCCGTTGACCTACATGGAACGTTGAAACGGCTGCACCGATTGCGGTGATGACTCCTGCTCCTTCGTAACCTAAAATATAGGGAGGCTGTCCTTCTAAATGATAGTTTCCTTTTCGACGATAAATATCTGCAAAATTCAGACCGATCGCTTTCATTTCAATCAGAACTTCCTGTTCGCTGATTGTTGGCGTTGGCACGTCTTCGAAGCGTAATACATCAGAACCTCCGAATTCGTGGAATGTTAATGCCTTCATCTCAACACATCCTTCTTTTAAATCTGCTTATAATATAAAGCAGAACATCTGAAAATGATGGACAGATGCGTTACACTAGAAAAAAAGAAGAAAGAAGGGACGTTATGAAACGTGTCTTAATGGGAGGCATTCGCTTTTATCAAAAAGTCATTTCTCCCATGAAACCAGCCACATGTCGATTCTATCCGACGTGTTCCCATTACGGGATGGAGGCAATTGAACGTCATGGTGCAGTAAAAGGGAGTTATTTGACGACACGCCGTTTGCTCCGTTGCCAACCGTTTCATCCAGGAGGTCTCGATTTCGTTCCAGAACCTGATCAGTTTAGTTGGAAAGCGCCGTTACAGCGAGAAAATCCCCGTGAGAAGGTCGAAGTCACTGTGGAATAAGTCATGTTAGGGTTTATGTTAATTGTTTCATTTGTTGAACGCTCATAGTTTACCTGTTAAAAACTGTGCTTCACCGAGACCGAAACTCCAGTCCGCCGCATCATTTTCGACGATTGAAACCATTAAATCAGTCGGAGCAAGTCCACAATTTGCTTCTAATCGTTCAGCGAGCAATTGATAGAGACGTTGCTTCTTCTCTTTCGTCCGCGTTTTACTTGTCACACTGATAAGGACGATATCTTTACTCCGCTTAAAACCAAGACCTGTATCTTGAATGACCATTTCGTGAGCTTTGTGTGTATGCACGATTTGATACCGATCACGTTCCGGCACGTCGAATGCTTCGACCATCGCGTCATGTGCAGTGTTGAGTAACACGTTCAACTCTTCTTCAGAACGTCCTTCAATGACGTCGAATCGTAATAATGGCATAACCGTTCAGCTCCTTTTTTAAGTATGTAGAGCAGGGAAGAGTTCCCTGCTCTCGATTATTTATTCAAAGAATGGTTTGTATTGGCGGCGATCATGCATGACGGACAACCATTGTACAGTTGAGAATTCTTCAAGTACCCATTCACCGTTAAAGCGACCAAGTCCTGAATCTTTTTCACCACCAAATGGCATATGTGGCTCATCGTTGACCGATTGGTCGTTGATGTGAATCATACCTGTCTCGACTTCCAGTGCAAAAGCGGTCGCACGTTCAATAGATGAACCGTGCACTGCACCACTCAATCCGTATGGAAGAGAGTTTGCGATTTCAAGTGCCTCTTCATCTGTATCGAATGGGATGATGACTGCAACTGGTCCAAAGATTTCATTTTTAGCAAGCGGCATATCGTTCGTGACGCCTGTGACGACAGTTGGCGCAATGACGTTGTCTTTTGCTTCTCCACCTACACGAACGGTTGCACCGGCAGCTTTTGTTTTTTCAAGATCTTCAAGGATGCGTTCGACTTGTGATTGATTGATGAGTGGTCCGACTTGTGTCCGGTCATGTGATGGATCACCATACTGTAATTCTTTCACACGAGCAACGTATTTTTCGACGAACTCATCATGAATCGAAGAAGCGACAAGAATTCGGTTCGTCGACATACAGATTTGACCTTGATGATAGAACTTGCTGTAGACAGCAGATTCAACCGCACGATCGAGATCAGCATCATCAAGTACGACGAAGACGTTGTTTCCGCCAAGTTCAAGCGCTGTTTTCTTCAGGTGTTTACCGGCAAGTTCTCCGATGTGGCGACCGACTTCAGTTGATCCTGTAAAGGAAATCAAGCGTGGGACAGGGTGTTCGACGATGGCGTCACCGATTTCTGAACCACGACCGACGATAACATTTAAAACACCTTTTGGTAATCCAGCTTTTTCAAACAGGCTAGCGAAAATTAAACCGCCTGAGACAGGTGTGTCTGTTGCCGGTTTAACGACGACTGCATTCCCAATAGCGATAGCAGTAGCGATCGACCGCACAGCTAAGTGGAACGGGAAGTTCCATGGACTGATGACACCGATGACGCCAAGTGCTTTACGATAGATTCGGTTTTCTTTGCCTGGTACGACCGATGGACGAATTTCACCGTGCATCCGTAATGGGAAGGTAGCAGCTTCTTTTACGATCAAGACTGAGGCGAGGAATTCACCTTCCGCTTTAATACGTGTACTTCCTGACTCTTTGATTAGCCAATCGATGATAGTCTCTTTTTCTTCGTACAACACCTTCAGGAAGTTTTCGATGAGACCTTGGCGTTTTAAGGCAGGAACTTTCGCCCAGTCTTTTTGAGCAACTTGAGCCGCTTCATACGCGTCATCTAAATCTTGTTGGTTCGCGGCAGAGATCGTAAAGAGCTCTTCTCCAGTGAATGGATTTGTGTTCGTCATGTTGCTGTCACTTGCGCCTGTGCGCCACTGACCGTCAATATAAATCTTCGTAAAATCCGTATGCAATGTAGCTTCGTTTTGTTGAGCCATCTCATTTCATCCTCCATTCGTTATTATAACAATTAAGTTATTCACGTTATGAAAAGAAGTAAAACACATCCATACACTTCTACCAAACATATTGCTCAAAATCAGTCAGTCAAGCGGGTTTTAAAGAACTTTAAACCAGGAATTTAACCAATATAATGCTATAAAAATGAGTGGGATCGTTCTTTTTTAGAAGGACGATTGAAACAAGCGCTTGATGAAACCTTTGCCTCTTCACGTTCGTAATAAAAGCAAGAACTTTAGAAGAAGGGAGGGATGGAAGTGACAATTTTATTATGGAGTCTAATCGTCGTGTGTTTTCTCGTCGCTTTTGCAGGACTCGTATATCCGATCATCCCAAGTGCGCCGATTTTAGTGGTAGGCTTTTTGATTTATGGATTCGGATTCGGTTTCTCTGAATTATCGATTAGTTTTTGGGTGATTCAAGCGATTTTTATCATTCTCTTGTTCACACTGGATTATCTCGTCAGCGCCTACACTGTTGATCGACGGGGAGGATCTCAAGCGGCTAAAATCGCGACGACAGTGGGATTGATTGCTGGACCGTTTATTTTACCAGGAATCGGACTATTGATTTTCCCGTTCGTCTTTGCCATCTTGACGGAAAAAATCATTAGTAAAAAAACATGGCAAACAGCCGTTTCAGTAGGGATCGGTACGGTTCTCGGTATCTTATCAAGTGCGTTGTTAAAGGGAATCGCGATGTTGCTCATGATTGTAATCTTCATCCTATACGTGGTCTGACCGATTGAAATCGTGTCTTCAAGTACACATTTTGCAAAAGTTCCGTTATAGTATGAATATGAAAAAGTAAGGAAGCTTTGAAAGAATAAAGCTTCTTTTTGCTGTAAACGACCAGATGCCTTTGCATCTGGCTTTATATTAATGGAGGTGAATCCCCTTTCTTCGGGGAAACGATTGGACAGTACACACTCAATGGAGACATTCGACACGACGACGATCATTATTCGACTACTCGTCATTGCACTACTCATCATTTTAACCGCTTTTTTTGTTGCCGCCGAATTTTCGGTCGTCAAAATGCGAATGTCTCGAATCGATCAGTTGATTACAGAAGGAAGCAAGACTGCGAAAGTAGCGAAAAGGCTGCTTGAGAATTTGGATTATTATTTATCAGCCTGTCAACTTGGAATTACCGTGACAGCGCTTGGTCTCGGGTGGTTAGGAGAATCGACGGTAGGTGCGATTCTCAGTATGTTGTTCGAAGAAATCGACATCCCAAACTCCGTTTCGACGATCATTTCGTTCGTCCTTGCATTCTCAATTGTAACGTTTCTTCATGTCGTGCTTGGAGAACTAGCTCCTAAGTCCTTGGCTATTCAAAAGACGGAAGCCATCACGATGTTACTCGCACCACCGCTTTATTGGTTCGGTAAGGTCATGAAACCTTTCATTTGGACATTGAACGGTTCAGCCCGGGTCATTCTTCGTTTGTTTGGTGTTGAACCTGCTGGTCACGAAGAAGTTCACTCGGAAGAAGAAATTAAAATCATCATGACGCAGAGTTACAAGAGTGGAGAAATCAACCAGACCGAACTTTCCTACATGCAAAATATCTTCTCGTTCGATGAGCGGATCGCGAAAGACATCATGTTACCGCGGACAGATTTAATCACGATTTCGAACGATGCATCGATGGAGGACATTATTCGTCTCGTTGAAGAGTATCAGTTCACACGTTATCCGGTAGCGGAAGAAGGAGATAAGGATAAAATCCTTGGCTTCATCAATGCAAAACAATTATTTACGGACCATATGGCGAACAAAGGGAAAGCATTAAGTTATTACATCCATAACTTGCCGATCGTATCCGAGTATTCACCGCTTCAAGACGCGATGCTGAAGATGCAGGTGGAACGGACGCCAATGGCACTCGTCATTGATGAATACGGAGGGACAGCTGGTGTCATCACGATGGAAGACATATTGGAGGAAATCGTCGGAGAAATCCGAGATGAATTCGATAAAGATGAGAAAGCGGATATCGAACAGATTCATGAGCGATTATACCGGATTTCAGGTCGTGTCTTAATTGATGACTTAAATGAACGCTTTAACCTAGGTATTGAAGAAGAAGATATTGATACGATTGGTGGTTGGGTCATGGCACAGGATACAGAAGTATCAAGTGGTCAAGAATTCCGCTATCAAGCGTATACGATCAAGGTCATGGAAGTCGATAACCACCAAGTGAAGTCGATTTATCTTCAATTGCCTGATCAAGAAGAAGTTGCAACAGAGGATATCGGATAAAATAGCAAAATCAAAAGACGATGGACATTAAGTTCATCGTCTTTTTTCGTTATTGAAAGAATGGCAGGGTAAAGGGATTGAACACTCCTTGTGTTTATCTCCGCCAGTGACGGGTATTACTGTTTATGTGGCAAAAAAGTCTTTTTTTAATTCAACAGGAAAAGGGGTTTTCTATCATGTCAAACGTCATTCTTACTTCACGCGCATCTGCAGTCGGTGGTCGCGACGGGAAAGTCGCTTCAGATGATAACGTCATTAATCTTGATTTAGTCATGCCTGGAACAAAAGGCAAAGAAGACATTCCGACATCAAACCCGGAACAGTTATTCGCAGCAGGATATGCCGCTTGTTTTGATGGTGCCTACAATTTGATGGCGCGCCAAGCGAAAAAACGAGTCGAGACGCGGACTAATTCAGAAGTCAGCCTCTTACAGGACGAAGCGGATAACGGTGTGAAAATTGCGGCGAAACTCGTCGTCGAAGTCGTTGGGGTATCGCAAGAAGAAGCAGAAGAACTACTTGAGAAGACACACAATTTCTGCCCGTATTCAAAAGCGACTCGTGGCAACATCGATGTTGACCTTTCTGTTAAAGTCGTCGATTCGTTATAAGAATACATCCTTAAGGAGGGTTTTCGATGGCACCAAAAGAAACCGATCGTCCAAATGAAAAATTGGAAGATGAACGGGATCGTCTGTCTGATAAAGAACGGAAACTGACAGAGGAGCAGCAAAAGGAAATCCTAAAAGGGAAAAACGAGATGCCAGATGATCCGGTTTCTCCACGAGATCGCGGAGAAGATCCGATTTAAATTCAAATAACTTGGGAGATGAATCACATGTCTAAAAAAGTAGCAGTCGTACTCGCCGATCATTTTGAAGATGTAGAATTCACTGGACCGGTTGATGCGTTAAAAGAAGCGGGGCACGACATTACTGTCATTGGTGCCAAAAAAAGTGCAGAGCTTGTTGGTAAACAGGAAGATGCAAAAGTAACCGTTGATCTCTCAATTGATGAGACATCGGCGGCAGACTATGATGCCCTTTTGATACCAGGTGGATTTTCACCAGATTTACTACGCGAAGATGAGCGTTTCGTCTCATTCGTCGAAGAATTCGATATGTCAAAAAAACCGATCTTCTCGATCTGTCATGGACCTCAGTTGATGATTAACGCCAAAATCGTTAAAGGAAGAAAAATGACAGGTTATAAATCAATTCGCATCGACCTAGAAAATGCTGGAGTAGATTTCGCGGACGAAGAAGTCGTCGTTGATGATAATTTTATCTCAAGTCGACAACCGGATGACATTCCTGCATTCAATCGAGAAATCGTTGCAAAACTCGGCTAATCGTATAAAACAAAAATCAGCACTGCGTTGTCGCAGTGCTGATTTTTTTATGAGTTCTCTGGATAATCACAGAGTTCCGTGATAACCCCATGTGAATGACGAGGGTTCATATAAATCAGTCGTCGTCCAAACGGCGTCGTTCGATACGTATCTTCTAAAAATGTTAAGCCTTGTTGTTTTGCTTCGGCGATTGCTTGATCTAAATCATCAACACGGTAGGCAATGTGATGGACTCCTTTTCCACGTTGTTTTAAAAAACGAGCGATTGGACTATCCTGGCTAGTTGGTGTCAACAGCTCGATATGCGCATCATCGAACTCGATGACGGCGATGTTGGAAGCGACACCAGGTGCGGGGTTTGAGTACTCTTTTGTTAATGTTCCACCAAGTACTTTTGTATAAAATGAGATTGCTTCTTGCATATCGCGAACGGCGATGCCGGTATGATCTAGTTTCATCTGATGTTTCCCTCCATTCGCTTCAGTTTCCCAAAAATGAATTAAAGTTGCAATGGGAAGCTGTTTTCCATCATTTTCTATTACATAGAAGAGGAACAATTTATTTAAAATGAAATATCACTGAAATATTATGGAAGAGGAATGAATGCTATAATCAAAAACGTTCCTATAAATAAGAAAAACTATTATAGAATTTAATTTTAACGTAACTGTTATTCCATATAATGCATCGACATACTACTAGAGAAAAAGAGGGAATACTACATGAAAAAAACGTTCGCGTCGCTCATCGTTTCCGCACTAGTTCTTTCATCAGCACCTCATTTTGCAGCAGCTGACGATTTAAGTGAACAGAAAGCTAAAAACGAACAACAGCAACAAGACAATGCTAAAAAACAAAAAAACTTAGAGTCTTCCGTTAATCAGGAGGGTCAAAAAATTTCTAAGACGCAACAAGAAGTCAATCGATTAGACGAAGCCTTGAATGAAAAGATCTTTGCTGTCGAAACGAAAGATCGTCAAATTAAGGCGACGGAACGAGAAATCGTTCAACTTGGAAAAGAAATCGAAAAGTATAAAGCGAAATTAAAACGCCAAGAAAAACTACTTGGGGATCGTCTTCGTGTCATGCAAGAAAATGACGGGAACTCGATTAAATGGGAAGAAGTCATTTTTGGGGCAAAAAACGTCGGTGACCTCGTTAGCCGTGTCATGGCCGGAAAATCGATTTCAAAGCAAGATGATAAAATGATCACGGATTATCAAAATACGCAAAAGCAATTAGCGGATGCACAACAAGAAGTGAAAGACAAGAAAGCACAATTGGTTGTTGAAAAGCAAGAATTGAAACGCCAACAAGCAGAACTTGAATCGCAATTAAAAGAGCGAAACAAACGCTTAAAAGAATTACGTAAGAAAAAAGAGAAATTTGAAACACAATTGATGGATGCAAAAGAAGTCCAGCAAATTCTGATTGCTCAAGAAAAAGCGATTGCAGCTGAAAAAGCAGCACGTGAACGTGAAGCACGTATCGAAAAAGAGCGTCAAGCTCAAGCAGCACGTGAAGCAAAAGCGCGAGCAGAAGCTGAAGCAGCTCAAGCAGCGGCTCAAAAAGAATCTGAGCAACAAGCAGCTAAAGAAGCAGCGGCTCAGCAGGCAGCACAAGAGAAAGCGTCGCAAGCAGCGAAACCTTCTGGTTCGACGAAACAATCGACTCCAAAAGCATCTACACCTGCGCCAGCACCAGCTGCGCCAACACCGTCAGCACCTGCGACACCTAAACCGTCACCATCATCCGGTGGTCTGTTCATCCATCCAACGGTTGGGGCTGTCACGCAAGGCTATGGCTCAGCAGGTGGAGAAAACGGTTATACGTTCCATAACGGGATCGACTTTGGTGGTCCGGTTGGAACTCCAATCGTTGCAGCTGCAACAGGAACAGTCATTACAGCATCAGGTGGTGGTCCTTACGGAAACCACATCATGATTGCTCACCAATTAAACGGTAAAACGTACACAACATTGTATGCTCATATGAGCGCACTCAATGCTCACGCAGGTCAACGCGTCAGTCAAGGTGAACAAATCGGTTTACGTGGAAGTACTGGGAATTCAACTGGTCCACACTTACACTTTGAAATCCACGTCGGTGGATACAGCTATAGTGCAACTGGTCCAGCTAGCTCAGTGAACCCAATGACGATGTTTTAAACAGTAAAGAATCGTTGCTTATGCAGCGGTTCTTTTTTTGCGATTTTCAAAAAATAAATGATTATATTACAAAAAAACGTTTTCATTTGAAATGTAAATGAAATTTTTTTGAAACGATTAGGGTGCTATAATCTATTTCAGATATGAGAGAAACTTGAATACTATAATAAAATATGAAAAACATAAGTGAGGAAAACGATATATGCTAAAAAAACTAATTTCTACCATTGTTTTAGGAGCATTACTTATAACAGGAACACAACCAATTGCGGCAGCAACGATCAAAGAAAAAAAGGCTGAAAATGCCGCAGAACAACGTAAATTAGAAAAAGCAATTAAAAAACAAGAGTCGAAAATTTCGAAAGAACAACGTCAAATCAATCGAATCGATGCAGCGATCAACGAAAAGATTTTTCAGATTTCCGAAAAAAATAAACAAATCGAGAAATTGAATTTGCGAATTGATGAATTAAAAGCAGACATCGTTCGCTACGAAGAGATGTTGAAAAAACAAGAAGAACTACTCGGTGATCGTCTACGTGTCTTCCAAGAAAACGATGGAAACTCAATCAAATGGGAAGAAGTCATTTTTGGATCGAAGGATTTAGGTGATTTATTTAGTCGTGTCATGGCAGGGAAAAAAATCGCGGAGCAAGATGATAAAATGATTTCGGATTACATCGCAACCCAACAAAAGCTAGCGGAAGCAAAACAAGCGCTCGTTGAAAAAAAGGCGGAGCAGGTTGAAGAGAAGAAAACATTAATCGAACAAAAAAAAGCGTTGAAAGTTCAAATGAAAGAACGCAGTGCTACGCTTAAAAAATTACGAAAAGGTAAGACGAAGTTTACGACAGAACTTCTAGACGCGAAAGAACTACAAGCCACACTTGAAGCTCAAGAACGTGCGATTGCGGCAGCGAAGGCAGCAGCTAAAGTAGCGGCTGAAAGAGCAGCAGCCGAGAAAGCAGCAGCTGAAAAAGCCGCTAAAGCGAATGCTCAAGCAGCAAAACAAGCAGGTAAGAGTTCAGAATCACCTACTTCAGTTGCCCCACCCGTTGTTTCGAGCGGTGGGAAATTCGTTCGTCCATCTTCTGGTGGCGTATCACAAGGGTTTGGACCAGCAAGCGGTGCGAACGGCTATACGTTCCATAATGGTGTCGATTTCAGTGGTTCGGTCGGCTCACCAATCGTCGCAGCAGCAGCTGGAACGGTCATTACAGCTTCAGGTGGTGGGCCTTATGGAAATCACGTCATGATTTCTCACTTCCTTGACGGGAAAGTCTATACGACAGTCTACGCTCATATGAGATCATTATCTGTTCATGCAGGACAAACAGTTTCTCAAGGTCAGCAAGTTGGAACACTTGGTAGTACTGGGAATTCAACAGGACCACACTTGCATTTCGAACTACATGTCGGAGGCTATCAGTACAGTGCCTCTTCTCCTCTGAATGCAGTTAATCCATTAGCATACCTATAATTCAAAACGAGCTTCGGCTCGTTTTTTTCTTGCCGCTATGCTACAGTTAAGGCGAAATGAATACTTGAGCAACTAGGGGAGCTGGAGGAATCCGGCTGAGAGGAAAACCAATCTGTTTTCGACCCTATTACCTGAACTGGATAATACCAGCGTAGGAAAGTTGAGCCGAACGGATACCGAAATGGTTGGATAACGATTTCGTATAGCGTCGACTGCTTTTTTACAGCGGTCGACGCTTTTTTTGTCGGTAACAACTCCCTTACATTGCTCGATGGAAAGGTGAGAAAAATATGAAACATGTATTGACGATTGCGGGATCTGACTCCGGTGGTGGAGCTGGAATTCAGGCAGATTTAAAGACATTTTCGGCATTGGGCGTTTATGGGATGAGTGTTTTGACGGCGGTAACGGCTCAAAATACACTGGGCGTTCAAGCAGTAGAAGAGTTATCATCGGAAATCGTTGATGCCCAATTAGCTTCAATCTTTTCAGATATTCGTGTGGATGCTATCAAAATCGGTATGGTCTCGAATGCACAAACGATTCACGTCATTGCAACACATCTTCGCAAACAGACAGTTCCGATCATACTAGACCCTGTCATGGTCGCAAAAGGCGGGCATGCCCTATTGCGGACGGAGGCAGAGGAAGCACTAATCGCGGAGTTACTGCCACTTGCGACACTCGTCACACCAAATTTACCGGAAGCAGAGCGCTTAACAGGGCAGTCAGTTACTAATCTAGAGGAGATGCAACTGGCGATGCATCAGTTGGCTATGAAGACTGGAGCCGTCTTGCTAAAAGGTGGACATCTACCGGGAGCTGCCACGGATTTATTATGGGACGGGCAAGAGGAATACCGTTTCACATCAGATCGGTTAGATAATCAACATACTCACGGAACAGGCTGTACCTTATCTGCAGCGATTGCGGCACGGATGGCACTTGGAGAAGCTTTACCGGACAGTGTACGTCAGGCCAAGAAGTATGTTACAGAGGCGATTCGTCATGGATTTGCTCTCGGACAAGGGATTGGACCGACACATCATTTTCATTCACTTTGGAGGGATACACATGTTTACGACCATTCTTAAACACAAACCACTCATTCATCATTTGACGAACACAGTCACGATCAATGATTGCGCCAATGTCACACTCGCCGTTGGCGCATCTCCAGTCATGGCGGAGGATATTCGCGAAGTGGAAGAGATGGTTCGACTTGCGCAAGCTCTTGTCTTGAACATTGGAACAATTGATGCAGACATGCAAGCAGCTCAACGACTCGCCGCAAGCGAAGCGAGACGCTTGAACGTTCCGATCATCCTTGATCCAGTTGGAGCGGGAGCTACATCATTGCGTACGTCCTTTTCAAAAGAATTGAGTAGACTCGGATGTACGGTCGTTAAAGGAAATGCTTCAGAAATCAAGACATTGCTTGGGGAGAATGGACGAACAAAAGGAGTCGATGCTGCTAGTGATGAGATCATGGATCGAGAAATCATTCGTGCATTCGCTCGTAAACAAAAGTCCGTCATTGTCGTCACAGGTCCAATCGACTACATCACGGATGGCATGCGCGAAGTGGAACTACAAGTAGGTACGCCGCGTCTCGGAGACGTCACAGGTACGGGGTGTATGACAGCTTCTTTGATTGCGAGTTTTCTTGGTGCAGGATATTCTGCGTTTGAGGCAGCAGTCCACGGAACATTTATCATGGGAAAAGCAGGAGAACAGGCAGCATCAGAAAAAGGTCTAGGTAATTTCAAACGAGAGTTGTTCAATGCAATCAGTCTGATGACGGAGCAAGATTTGATAGAGGTGGTAGAACATGTCAATTGATTATTCCATTTATGCGGTGACAGATCGTCGATATCATCCGGGAGTTGCAATCGAAACGGTCGTTGAAGAAGCGATTTTAGGTGGTGCAACGATTATACAATTACGGGAAAAAACAGCGCAGGGAAAGGAATTCTTCGAACAGGCAGTCCGGTTAAAGAGATTGACGGATCGTCATGATGTTCCTTTGATTATCAATGACCGAATTGATATTGCGTTACTTGTCGGAGCTGGTTTGCATATCGGACAAGAAGATATTCCTCTAACCGCAGCGCGACGTCTCTTACCGAACACTGTGATCGGCGTATCGGTAGCAACCGTCGCGCAAGCGATTGAAGCAGAACGAGATGGAGCATCTTATTTAGGTGTAGGTTCTCTATTTGCGACGTCATCGAAAGCAGACGCCGACTCGATGTCACACACGATGCTTCAAGCGATTCGCGAAGCCGTGCGCTTACCTTTAATCGGCATTGGTGGAATTACGGCAACGAATGTCGCTTCTCTTCCTATCCCATTAGAAGGATATGCGGTCATCTCGGAAATTTTTGCTAAAGAAGATCGACGACGTGCTGCACAACATATGACAGATGCTGTATGGGAATGGCATCAATCTCTTCAGAACAGGGTATAATCCGTTCAGAGGTGATTGTATTGAAATGGCAGACGATCCGTTTTCGGGACTATTGGATCCGGTATCGATTGGAACCACAAATCATTCGCGTGGATAATCGGGGGATCTACCATTTGGGGAAAATTTTATTTCCGCGTCCTAATCGTGTATCTTATGAAATGGCTCTCTTGCTGAAGGAAAAGTATGAAAGACGCTACAAACGTCCGTTGTATATCAAGACAAGTTCGATCGCTACAGAAATTTGGGGACACACCCACTTAGACATCTATTATCGAATACTGCTTCGTCTCCCGATTCCTTCTCGATTACGTAAGTGTTATAGGAATCGATTGGAGAGTACGAAGATCATCGATATCGGTGTACGTGCGGTCGATCAAAATCGAATCGTTTGGGATATCGGTGATTACGTAGGGGGATGGTTGGTATTTTGGCTCATTCGTAGGCGGATGCGCTGAACTTGCAAATGTCCTGTTTCTCATGGTGCAATATAGAAATAGAAACGAGGTGACGGACATGGACATTCCCCGTTGTGAAACGATTGCTATTGATGAACAGCGTGCGTCTGAGATTGGACAAGTCGTTGATACGATTCCGACGCTTGAAATCGGAAAATTATTTAAGATCCTTTCAGATGCGACACGACTACGAATCGTTTATGCGTTGACGATCGAAGAGGAATTGTGCGTTTGTGACGTCTCTGCTTCTGTCGACTGCTCGATTGCGACAGCATCTCATCATCTTCGCTCCCTGTTGAAACAAGGGCTCGTCAAGTTTCGTAAAGATGGAAAAGTCGTGTATTATTCTTTAGATGACCATCATGTGTCGTCGCTTGTTCATATGGCGATGGAGCATGTACAAGAGGGAAAAGCAGTATCTGAATAATTTTTAGAGTAAACGAAAAGCGCAGNNCTGCGCTTTTCGTTTACTCTAAGGACGATTCGTCTGACTTGTTAGGTGCGAACCGGTGGGAAAAAAAGATCGTCGCACTAATTAATAAAAAGGACAGAATAGAGAGACTGAGACACATCCATTTATATGTAGCGACTAAAGTATCTGATTGTTGTAATTTTGCTTGAAGTGTCTTATACAAATCATCTTTCACACGAGATAAGTCCTCGAGAATCGTTTGTGTCGTTTGCGTCGTTTGTTTGGCAAGGCGCTTTGCTGCCGTTGGACTCTGACGCTCATAGACGACGAATACTCGTTCAATCTCGGACTCCCAGACATTATTGCGACGTAGTAAATCCTTGATTGCTCCTGGCGTGGTCGACGATTGATTTAGACTGTTTCGTAAATCATGAATTTTAGAAGTAGAAAAGTAATACTGTTCGAGATAACGACTATCTTCATACAATAAAAGACCACGCACCGCATTGGCACGATCTCGGTTATGTTCAACCAACTGGTCCACTTGATTGATTAACGGTATGTCATGATCCTTCATTTGCTCTGTTATCGTTGCAATCGTCCGATAACCAGATAGGGCGTAAATGATTGGGATAGAAGCAAATAAACTGATCAAAAGGATCAGCAGAATACGCTGACGCCAAAGTGAGTGCATGCAATCATTCCTTTAAATAAATAGACATGTCATAAGCTTAACTACTATCGCAAAAAAAGTGAAGCCTGTCCATTTTTTGAATAGGGAGAAGAAAGTAAAAAAATCAGTATTCCTAATAAAAAAGCAGGAAAGCTGGTGCAATACGAGAAGCTGTTTTAAAGTAAACGAAATAGAAAAAGCACAGCTAGGCTGCGCTTGAGTTTAAAACGAATACGAATGTTCCTTATAATTCCCAAAAACAGTATGGATTTCTGAGAACGTAACGAACGCGTTAGGTTCGACAGAAGAAACGATTTCTTGCAAACGGACGATTTCATTATTTTGAACGACGACATAGACCATTTTCTTCGTTCGGTTGGAGTATCCTCCCCGTGCATCAAGGATCGTCACACCACGACCAAGTTCTTTTGTGATGACTTCATTTATTTCATCCGCCTTTTCGCAAATAATGATACATTGCTTAGAAGCGGAATAAAAACTGTAAACCGTTTGAAGAGCTTTGGCGCGAACGAAGCTCATGATAAGAGCATACATAACGTGTTTCAAATCGAAGACCCACCATACCAAGATATAGATGACAAGATCTTGCATCAGAAATATGCGAGGAAGTGGCCAATTATGAAAACGAGCAAAGAAAAACTTTCCAAGAATATCGAGTCCACCTGTCGATGCGCCACCAAAGAAAATCAATGCCATTGCAAGACCAGAGACTAGACCGGCAAAGATGGAGGCAACAAGCGGATCATTCAACGACTCGGGAACGATCTGAGTCGGAATCCAGTCGATTAAAAAAGAAGAGGCAACGACAATGATGCCAGATAAGAACATGAATCGCTTTCGTAAGAAACGGAAACCTAAAAGGAAAAGGGGAATGTTTAAGAGCAATTGGGTTAATCCGATTGGAGTGTGGAAAAGCTCTTGAATGACAAGCGTGATCCCCATGATACCACCTGATCCGATATCATTTGGAGATAGTAGTAAGCTGATGTACAGGGAATACAGCAACGTACCTATGATTAAAAAACTGATTTTTTCAACTCTCTTTTTCTGTGGGTGTGTTGTAGTCATGGCATTATGATGAGTGACCTCATGCTCCTCCTTATGTGAGTATCTGCCTGCAAGAGTACGCCCATATGCATAAAATTTCAACCCTTCTTATGAAAAAAGATGAAAAAGGGTAAGTTTTTTTAGGAAGGTGATGAAAATGAAGAAAACATTCTTGATTATAGGCTGTATTTGTTTAGGCGTATTGGTGGGGATTCGTCTTTTTCAACAACCAGACGAAGAAAACCAACGATCTATTTGGCATGATGGTGATCTCGTAGCGAGACAAGTCGGTGCTTCCATGATGAATACGGTAGCTGTTCGCCAATTAGCTGAACAACTCCCGTTTTCATCAGAATTAAAACAGGTAGATGTCGAAGGAGAGTCGTTACGGCTCGCTTATGACGTCACAGGCAAAGAACGGCGTGCTTGGATTGGGACCGATACTGGTACATTACAAATGAATCAGGATTTCTTGAACGCTCGCTTATCAAAAGTACTTATGCATCATACGCTCGTTTTATTTTCGACGATTCCTGACTTGACCAATCTTGAAATTCACTATACCGATCCCTATTCGAAAGCTAATTTTAAGATAGATCGTAGCGCGTTCGACATCTATACACCATCTGACATCGAACGCGCTACATCATCGTCTGGACGTTTTAATCGTGTCGTCATCGATGGATATGTGCTTGATGCCTCCAGACGACAAACCTTTTTCGAGCGTTTCGCATCAGGATTTTCAATTCAAACTAATTAATTGTATAAAGCAAGAAAAGGCATTTTTCACAATCTCGACACAATGATATCGTTTACATCTCGTTCTTTTATGAAAACGATAAAACAGGTCGATTCAAGACTTGAACATCTCTTAAGATGGAAGTATCATAATAAATGAATAAACATTGTGAAGTGTTGAACAAAAGAAAGAGAGGTTTCTACAATGAACGAGGTAGAAGCATTAGAAGGATTACGGAATAAAGCAATCAAGTCGACACGTATGCTACAACTGCGTCCTCTCGAATACTTAGTTCGTGCCATGTTAGCGGGGATATTCATTGGATTTGCAATCATTTTTACCTTAAAAGCAATTAATGGGCTGTATATGGCAGAATCACCTGTCGCGACACTTGTCGGTGGATTGACGTTCGGAGTGGCACTCGTCTTGATCGTTTATGGCGGTGCAGAACTGTTTACAGGGAATACGATGTATTTCACGACGGCAACGATGCGCGGCTATACAACGAAGATGGATACGATGAAAGTCTGGTTGATTTGTCTGATCGGAAATGGTCTTGGAGGATTAGCATTCGCACTACTCTTCTCTCAAACAGGTATCTTACAGGAACTTGGAATGAACAATTGGTTGTTTGCTGTATCGGAAACAAAAATTCATCATTCGACGTGGGAAATCTTTACTCGGGCAATCTTCTGTAACTGGATGGTCTGTTTAGCAATTTTCATTCCGAAGAACATGAAGAATGAGTTAGCGCAAATCATGATGATGATGGTACTTGTCGCAGTCTTCTTCGCATCAGGATTTGATCATGTCATCGCAAATATGGCATTGTTCTCTATCGCATTAATCGTGCCACATCCGGATACGATTACGTTTGCAGGAGCCATGCACAATCTTTTACCGGCTTTAGCTGGGAATATCATCGGTGGAGCAGTCTTCATGGGAATGATTTATACGTGGTTGAATAAAGAAAAACTAGAAATAGATGAATCACGTCAATCTACGGCACCGGTTCATATCGCTTCTAAACAAAATGCATAATGAAAAAGCAGCTGTCGCGACAGCTGCTTTTTCATTCATTCCATATGTTGAAAGCGATCAACATCTGCGGCGAGTTCTTCGTAAATCGTCTCGACGATTTGTGCGTCATCAAAGAGTCCGAGGACGTTATCGTCCGGTAAGGCGTCAACAGGAGACGTAAAGTACAGAACTGCCGTTAGCAATAATTGTTCTTGCTCTGCATGCATCTCGAATTTTTTCTGATAGAGGGCACGAAGCATTTCGAGTAGTTGTTTTAATTGGAAATAAAGGACGAGTTCTGCCTCGCGTTCGATATCAGAACTTTCCGTAGACGCGATATCTTGTGTTAGATGTGCGAGTCCGATTTCTGCTCGAATCAACAATTCTTGTTGTGCTTTTTCATCACCGACGAGATCGAGTGCCTGTCGGTGAAAATACGTATAAGCTGATTTAAAATCTCCGGGTGTGAATTCCATGATGATGCCTCCTTCTCTTCTCTTTCTAGTTTCGCCTTATTTCTTGCAAAATTGCAACTATTTCGTGAAAATAAAGATACAAGAAAGGGGATTACATAATGCCGACACAAGCAGAATTACAACAGTACGCGTCTTTAGCAGTGCGTACCGGGATCAATCTACAGCCAGGACAACAACTTGAGGTGCGAGCGGGAATCGAGAATTTACCACTTGTTCGCGAAATCACACGTGTAGCATATGAAGTAGGTGCTACGCAAGTATATGTACAATGGTCAGATGATGAGATGACGAAAATCCGTTATTTTGATGCACCAGAAGACTCGTTTGATACATTCCCGGATTGGTTAAAAGCACGTTACGATCAGCTTGCAGAAGAAAAAACAGCATTCTTATCGGTCGTCAGCGAAGATCCAGATTTATTAAATGGTGTTGATTCAAGTCGAATCGCGCGTGCGAATAAAGCAGCTGGTATTGCTCTCGCCAATTGGCGAAAGTTCGTCATGAGTGACAATGTCAGCTGGTGTGTCGTAGCAGCACCTTCTGAAAGCTGGGCGAAGAAAGTATTCCCTGATGCAGAGGAACCGATTGAGGAACTGTGGGCAGCTATTTTGAAGGCAACACGTGCTGATCAAGCGGATCCGGTTGCTGCATGGGCGGATCATGATCATAATCTGCGTTCAAAAGCGAAATTCCTGACAGAGAAGAAATACAAAACATTGCATTATACAGCGCCAGGAACAGAGTTATCAATTGAATTACCAGAACGTCACGTTTGGTTAGGTGGCGGTGGTCCGAATGCAGATGGTGTTGATTTTATCGCGAATCTGCCGACTGAAGAAGTGTTCACATTACCGAAGAAGACAGGTGTTAACGGTCATGTCTCGAGTACGAAACCACTCAGCTACAGTGGTAACTTGATTGATGAATTTACTCTTTGGTTCGAGGACGGAAAAATCGTCAAAGCGGAAGCGAAACAGGGGCAAGAAGCATTGGATGATTTAATTTCCCTCGATGAAGGTGCCCGGTATCTCGGAGAAGTCGCGCTTGTACCACATCGTTCTCCGATTTCTGATTCAGGTATTTTATTCTACAATACGTTGTTTGATGAGAATGCTTCGTGCCACTTAGCGATTGGTCGTGCGTACTCGACGTGTCTTGAAAATGGTCCCAGTCTTTCAGCGGAAGAACTAGAAGCACAAGGTGCGAACGACTCGATGACGCATGTCGACTTCATGATTGGATCCGCGGATCTATCAATTGAGGGAGAACTTGCAGACGGGACGCGTGAATCAGTCATGCGTGACGGAAACTGGTCGATCTAAACGAATAAAAAGGTGAGTCCGAATACTGGGCTCACCTTTTCTGATTAGATTATTATCATGCTTCTTCCCCAATGATTTTTACTTCTGTCTCAAGTAAAATACCGAATTTTTCTTGGACGGTTTCTTGTACATGGCGAATGAGTGCAATGTAGTCAGATGCTGATGCGTTTTCGACGTTGACGATAAAACCGGCGTGTTTCTTTGATACTTCAGCACCACCGATGCGTGTTCCTTGGAGTTCACTATCTTGAATCAATTTACCCGCAAAATAGCCTTCTGGACGTTTGAAGACACTACCACAAGAAGGATATTCGAGAGGCTGCTTTGTTTCTCTTTTATGCGTTAGATCATCCATGACTTCCTTGATCAATGCTGGATCACCCTCCGTCAAAGCAAATCGTCCTTCGAGAATGATGTATTCTTTCTTTGAGAAACAACTCGTCCGGTATCCCAGTTCGAGTTCATCATGCGAAATGTTCAACAGATCCCCTTGTCGTGTCAAAACAGTGGCGCTATGAAGGCAATCTTTGACTTCTCCACCGTAGGCGCCCGCATTCATGATCAACGCGCCACCAATCGTTCCCGGAATCCCGCAAGCGAATTCAAGACCACTCAGTTGATGCGCATACGCAACACGAGACGCCTCGATGATTGCTGCGCCACTTTGAGCGACGAGTTCATGTCCTTCGACCGAAATGTCGGTTAACTTTTCAAACGAAAGAACGATACCGCGAATACCGCCATCACGTACGACGAGATTCGATCCGTTCCCGAGCAATGTCAAAGGGATGCCTCGTTCGTAAGCATATCTTACGACAAAAGCCGTTTCTTCATAAGACGTTGGGATGATGAAGAGATCAGCGATTCCTCCCATTTTTGTATACGTATGATATTTTAAAGGTTCATTGATCAGTACAGATTCTTTTGAAATGCCTTCATATAGCCCTGTCATTACTTGTTCAGTCATCATGGTCTCAGTCCTTTTCATAAATTCCTATCCAGCGCTTATGCGCTCAAAATATATTTTAACATTAATTGTGCAGTCGTTGTTCAACATACTGTTCCCAAAATACCGACTTATGCCGGGAATTGCAAGCACTAGGGAGTGAATGTCATCGATTAGTAATGAAAAACATCGCACAGGTAGAATAATAGGGAAGAGGAATGAAGGGAAAAGAACTCGGGAAAAGAAACATATAGAAGGAGGCGATGAGGATGGAAAGTGAACGATTATGGATGCGACCATTCGAAGAAGCGGATTTCAGCTTTTACAAGTCACTTGTTCAAAATGAGCAAGTCATGCGCTATATCAATGGTGGCGTTGCTCTGAGTGAAGATGAGGCACGAGAATGGTTCGATCGACAATTGGAACGATACTCGGATGAACGACAAACTGGTTTTTTGCTGTTATTCAAAAAAGAAACGAATGAACCAATCGGTTTCGCTGGATTATTGATGCAGGAAGTGGATGGAAAAGAAGAATTAGAAGTCGGTTATTGGCTCGAACCGAAGCACTGGAAAGTCGGTTATGGTCGTGAAGCAGCGAAACGTCTAATGATGGAAGCGTTTAATCGAGGGCATGATCGAATCATCTCGATCATTCATCCCGATAATCGTTCTTCTCAAAATGTCGCTCGCGCAAACGGTCTGAACTGGGAAAAAGATACGATTTTTAAAGACATTCCGGTCACGATATATGCTGGACAATTATCACGACTTTGTCGTAACTAAAGAGGAGAGTTTTTATGTACGCATTTGCATTTGAGTCTTTTCATCACATGACACCCGATACGTTATATGCATTGTTGAAATTACGAATGGATATTTTCGTCGTTGAGCAGGAGTGTGCATATCCGGAACTAGATGATCAAGATCAACAAGCCACACACCTGATCGTACGTAACGAAAGCGGTCAAATCGTTGGATGTCTTCGGATATACAACCATCCGACAAAAGGATTAGCGATTGGCCGGGTTGCCGTTCATCGTACTCACCGATCAGTTGGATTGGCAAAACAAATGATGGAGAAAGCGATGGATTATTTGCAGGAAAAAGCTACGATCTACTTACAAGCGCAAGCGCACTTAGAAGGGTTTTACGGGTCATTTGGTTTCGAAACTGTATCCGAACCTTATTTAGAGGATGATATTCCACATGTAGATATGCAGTTTTACGCAAAGGATTCTAAAAAAGACTTCACGTCGTCGAAGGATAAACCGATGAATAAGTAGAATGAACTTTTCTCGGAGGTGGATCAGTCATGAAGAAAGTGCTGGTCATTTGCGCGCTTAGTTTAATCGGTATCCTCTCTTTAGGAGTCGGTATTTCGTATGCTCAATTGCAAGGGAATTACCGTGATTCTGAGCAAGAATTGATGACGATTTTAGAGCGACAACATGATTTATCGGCTTCCTCCTTTCTTGAAGTGCATGCCTCCTTTTCTTTACAGCATCGGCAAATCATACACGTCCGCCTTCGTGGCGAGCCTGCCATCACATACGAATTCATCCAACCAAAGGATGAAATCGAATATTATGGTTCTGTCGGAACAAGTGTTGAAAAGACAGGGAAGCACGATGACGTCTTTCGAAATGCTCATCTAAAAGTCGGGGAAAAATAAAAAAATGGAGGATCTTCCGGAAACAACGGAAGATCCTCCATTTTTTGCTTTTAAGACGATCGGATATTGCGTACACTACGAAGAGATACTGGAATGAGGAGGTCGAGGGAATTATGTGGAAACCCTTTACGAAAAATCAATCAATTGCTCCGGCGTTGCAAGCCTTTCGGGAACTTGACGTTGAGATGTTTCGGACGCACGTTGCTCAACTGAACGATGCGGAACAACGTGCCTTACAATTCATTAAACGATCGCTAGAGCAGGATTCACCTGCTCATTTAGAACTAGCACTGGAGATGAAACAACCGTTCAGCGAAATCGATCGTCTGTTCCAAACGCTTGTCGCGTGTCAAAATCGTCAGCAGTTACTCGAGATGCTATTAGCGAACGGTCTTGACGTCAATCAAGTCTACACACTTGAGGGTCATCGCTCCATCGTCCGGCAGCCGCTTCACTTTCCTGTAGGTCTTTATGCGGCGCGTCATCCAGAGCTATGGACACTTGTCGCTACAAAATTGGACGTTACCTACACAATGCATCTTCAACGCAGTGATCAATTCATGGAGACGCATGAATTAAATCTGCTTGATCTCGTCTTATTACTTGATATCGAAGAAGAATTGACGATTCGGGTGCTGGATCAGCTGAGCGAATGCAAAGCGACCGTTGGGCTAGCAGAACGATTACAGCGCCCGACTTCACCGTTGTTGTTCAAAACAATTGAGGCAAATGCCTATCTTCCGACGTTCGTTTATGCGAAACATTACTTTCCATTCTATGCGTTGATTGGACGGCAAACGACGCTCTTTCCATCTTTATTAAAACGTGTGATGCAAGAGCCTGTTGCATCTGAAATCTGTAAGGATGCCTTGCTTGCTTTCCATAACCATCACCCTGGACTTGCTATGACAATGGGAGACGTCTACATCGAACAGTTATTCGGGATGGGTCTGGTGCTTCGTGACGTGGGGCACGTTGATTTTAGAAAAATGGATGCGGAGTATGTGTTACCTGAATACAGAGAGGTCGTCGATCGGTTAAACGATTAACGGGGGATGATCTGTACTAAATGTATGCCAATAAGAGGTTAACTGGATATCGCAAAACATCGTGGGACGATATAGTCGTAATACGTCTTGCTGTGTTGAAAGAAAAAAGACTTCAAACGTTTGAATGTTCGAACGCCGTAGTTTTTCCTGAAACGTATGGAGTATGCGACTTCCGTAGCCTTGACGTCTCAGCCCAGGTAGACAGGTGATTTCAAGAAGACGAATGTTCGGACCGAGTTTTTGAAATAAGAGTGTACCAACGACCAATTGCTTATCATAGACTAAATAAGGAACAGCTTTTCGTCTGATTAACTTTTCTAAATCAGCAACACTGTGAGGGAAGAAGTGGGTGGATCCTTTGAGGGCATCGTTACGAAGAGCCAGATACGTATCTTGATTGCGTTCATGAACAGCTTTCAAACTCAATGTGGCAGGTTGTCCGTCTGATAATCCGATCAAACGAAATTGTTCGGCATATAAACTGTAGCCAAGCTCTTTCCAAATCGAGGTTACAGAAAGGTCATGTGGTGGAGAAACTTGTACGTGAATTTGTCGACACCCTTGCCGAAGGGCATGTGTGTGTAATGAAATGGCGAGACGACGGAAGGCTTGAATATCATGAAAAGCTCCGTTCGTTAAACGAACGACATCATGTACGACATGATAGCCAAGTGTCGCCTGGATCTGATCAGACTCGAGGTAAATCCATTGACACTCTTCAAGAGGCTGAAAAAATGAAACATCATACGGCTGTTGATGAGAATGTAGAAGTTGATGGACGTGTCGTCTTTGAACATGAGACAATTGACCGTAATACACGATAGGCAAATTAAATTCCTCCTTTAAGAAAGTGAAGATGGTTGCATCTCACTTTTATTTTACAGGAAATAAAAGGTATTTATATCTTTTGTTTCAAATAAAAAGTAGATGGATTCCTGAAGATAAGAAAGAATCGAGGCAAAAATATCATGAAGTATTTTTGGATCATCATTGGGTTATCAGGATTTCTAATCAGTGCGGATACATTGACAGTAGAAGCACGTGATTACGATGAACCGGGCGTGAGTAGTTCGACGACGTATGGTAATTATGGAACGGAAGACCATATCATCGTTGATCGAAAAGAACCAATTTATGAAGGATTCGATTCACCAAACGATATGGCATTTTTATTTGCCTGTATTGCTTTACTGGCAACGGTTGGACTTGGAATCGTTAATGCTTCTGATTGAGATGAATCTGCTCTGAGCCACGAGAATACAAAAAAGCAAGTGACGCTGTCCGTCACTTGCTTTTTTGTATAGTATGAGTGGTTAGGAAGAGAAGGATCCTTAAAAATGAATACGTTTTTTACGTCCGACGCGCTCTATACGATCATGCTCTTGTTCTAGTCCAGCGCGCTCGAGGAGGTCGAGATAATAACGAAAAGGAGTCGAACGATGCGAAAAGTAAGGAATATATTCTGTGAACAGCATTGTCTCCGCTCGTTCTAAGGCTCGTAGTGAAATCAGGGCATGCAACTCTGCAAAGCGAATTTCTTGATAAGTGGATAAAGCATCTGCATCGATTCGGACATGTGACTGTAGTTTTTTTGCATGCACGTTCAAGCAATTGATATAGGCTTCTTGGTGTTCTGCTGTCTCACAGTGGGCAAGTACGGCAAGTAAAAGATCACTGCGTTCGGTATCAACGTCCATTGGAACTTTCAAGGCAGTATAGAGCGCGCGTTCCATCCACTCGATGCCATGACTATCATTTTTATAATAACCGACTAATTCTTGAAAAAAATCGACTTGTGAGACTTTTAATAGTCGAAAAGGATCGTTACTTAAAAATAAAGGTTCTTCTCCGGCAGCTGACGAAAGAAGAAAGAAAAACTCCTCAAAGGCAATCTGGGTTCCATTTTTGCGATGTGCATAATGGCGTAAATGCTTCAGCAAACGTTTTGCGGTAATATACCAATTCTTTTGTTCGCGAAGCGGTACGATTGGGTTTGGCTCAAGGTACTGTAAGTCGTATGCCAATTGGATGAACCGATCTGTCTGTGCGATGGTTTGTTCGACGGTCGGTTGTTCCTGTTCTTTTTGCAAATCCTTATACTTCACGAACTGTGTCAACATGGCGTCAAACTCTTTCTCTTCGATGACTTGTCTCGGAAGTTGACGATAGATTTCGACGATGATATCGCGAAGGGTCGTATCGCCATACTGTTCCAATAAAAGACGTAGTTTCCGTATTCTCATGATCGACCTCCTTCGCCAAAAAAGCACAGTACAACACTATTCATTTCCCGCTTTTTTCATAAACCGAACCTCTTCATTTGCGCTTTTTAGTCAGAGACGACTATCTTAAATAAGAAGACTCATTACAGAAGGGGACAATTACTCATGAATGAAACCATTCAACATTTACTCAACCACCGGTCAATCCGGAAATTCAAACAACATCAATTAGACGAAAAGACAATCGAGACACTTGTTAAAGCAGCGCAGGCTGCATCGACATCTTCTTATCAGCAAGCCTATGCGATTATCGGTGTCGAAGATGAAGAATTGAAACGACAACTAGTCGACGTTGCAAGTGGTCAACAATACGTGGCAGAAAATAGTTATTTCTTTGTATTTTGTATAGATTACCACAAACACATGTTAGCAGCAGAACTAGCAGGGGGGGATGTAAGTCGGACGATCGAGACGACAGAAGCACTTGTTGTGGGGGCTGTTGATGCGGGACTCGCTGCTCAAAATTTAGTCGTAGCTGCCGAGTCGCTCGGATATGGAACAGTCTATATCGGTTCACTGCGTAATGATGCCCGTCGTGTCAGCGAGCTCTTACAACTTCCTGATCACGTCGTACCATTATTCGGAGTCGCAGTTGGTCTTCCGGATCAGCAACCTGGTAAAAAACCCCGCCTTCCGATGGATGCAGTCTTCCACCGGAATACGTATACTGATGACGATACGATGCGTGACTTACTGGCACAATACGAAGAGTCGACGTCATCGTATTACGGAGAACGGACCGGTGGTCAACGGACAGAAGGGTGGGTCAAACAGATGGCTGCCTCGATGCACGAACCGAAACGGACGTATCTCCGCGAATTCTTGAAAGAGAAACAAATCGCAAAAGATTGATACGGAGGTATCTGAATGGCAGAACATCAACCACAGCGCTCCCGCTTGGAGCGACGACGCTTAGAACTAGAAGAGCAAGCAAAAGAAGAGGCATTTTCGTCGGAAGAGTCGATTGCTCATGAACCACTTAAGGGACAGCAGGGAACCGAAACGTACCATCGATATGTTGAAGAGCAACGACGGGACCAAAAAAGTACATCGCGTCGTTCTAAAAACGGCGTACTGAAACAGGTCGTACAGATGATCGGGAGTGCAGGCTCGCGATTGTTTTCTAATCAAGAACGCTCGAGACGTTCGAGAAAGACTGGGCGATCAGAGCAATCCGTGCAAAAAAAACCTGACGTATCTTCAAAAGAAGCCTATCCTAAAAAAATCAAGAAAAAACGTCGTTTTAAACGAAAGCTTCTTGGATTGTTTTTGCTGTTGCTCATCGCATTCGTTCTTTTTGCCTCACAACCCTTCACGTTTTTGTTGATCGGTAGTGACGCACGACCTGGAGAATCGTTACGCGGGTCACGTTCAGACTCCCTGTCGGTTATGCAATTCATTCCACTTTCTCGAACGATTCAGTTGACATCGATTCCGCGGGACACGTATACACCGATCTCCTGTGAGAATGGAAAGAAAGATAAAATCACACATGCTTTTGCCTTCGGTGGAGAAGAATGTACACAAGATGCCGTTTCTGGTCTACTCGATGAAGACATCGATGGGAAGATCGTCATCTCCTTCGATAGTTTCATCGGATTAGTTGATCAAATCGGTGGAATCGATCTTGTATCGACAGGAACGTTCTCCGAGCAGGATGCAAGTGGGAAAGCAAATCAGTATTCATTCCAGAAAGGAAAGGAATACCATATGGATGGTGCAATGGCACTTGCCTATTCGAGACACCGTAAAACGGACAATGACGGGGCACGCGCCAATCGTCAGTCGGAAGTCATCCAAGCCGTCGCGACGCACTTGTTGAAGCCAACTGGATGGTCGAAAATTCCGGCAGCGCACACGTATATGAAAGAAGAGATGAACCTCGATTTAAGTGTTCGTGAGATGGCAACAGCAGGTTTATCGATCGCCTTGATGTCAGAACGGAAACACTATGAAATTGAAGCCGTCAGTCAGCGATTGAATGGTATTTTCTATGACTTACCGAATGAGAAGGCACTGCAAGAACTACGTGATCGTCTCGATACGACGTTTTATGGTACCTTGAAGAACTAAAGGGGAGGGGTTTCCTTCCGGTCATTGCGGGTATAAATTGATGTACGTTGCTCCTTTGGTGGATCTTGTTAGGTCATCTCCGAAAGTAACGATTTTTGGACATGACATCATGACATTCCACGAAGGTGACTAACTTATCGAGGAGGGACCCCCCATATGAAAGTACTAGTTGTAGGTGCATCCGGTACGATTGGAGCGCGCGTCGTCAAATCGCTTGCCAAGGGTCATCAGGTCACGGTCATCGTTCGTCACGAACATCTGGTGGAACGATTCGAAAAACTCGGTGTCAAGGCACATTACGTCGATATTGAAACAGAACTCGAAAAAGTCATTGAACATGGAGTCGCAGGACAGGATGCAGTCATTTGTGCGGCGACCGCAGGAGTAGACGGCGAAGCAACGGAAATTGAACTGCTGGATCGGACAGTTGCCTTAAAAACGATCGATGCAGCTAAAAAAGCGCGTGTACGTCATTTCGTACTATTAAGTGCGTACGGTGCTGATCGACCTGAGCAATTTAAAAAGGATGTCTATCCGTTCTATGCTGCTAAGAATGCGGCTGAAGAGCAGATTGAACATAGCGGTTTGACGTATACGATTATTTGTCCCGTTGCCATCACGACTGGTGAAGGGCGCGGTTTGATTGAGGCAGATGAAGATTTGAAAGATACAAAGGATGCAACGATTTCGGAAACAGATGTCGCATCGATTCTCGTTGCTTCCGTTGATAATCGGTCAGTATTCAATCGACGTCTAGAAGTCAAGGAAGGGAAGACATCCTTGAATGAGGCCTTAGGCGGAACCGAGGCAGTCGGTAGCGTCAAAGATAACCGTCAAGTCAAAAAACAATTACCACGTTTTAACTAATCATTTAAAGAGCGTATCTAAATAAAATGAGGCGAACTCTTTTCTGTTTACAAAACAGAAGAGTTCGCTTTTTTGTTGATAAAAGAAGACGGTCGAAAAGAGGAAGTCTGCTACACTTAACGAAGAAGGAGGGGATTAGATGTGAAAAAAATGTTGATCTATCTGATCCTAGCGATCGCTATCATCGGCATTGCCTATCAAGGTTATCAAACATACGATGCGAAGCAAAAGAAAGTAGAACAACAACAAAAACAAGCATCGCAAGGTGGTCTAGAGGTAGGGATGAAAGCCCCGAATCTATCCTTGCGTCAAGAAGGAAAAACAATCGATCTAGACGAAATTAATCATGATGTCTTTGTTATTAATTTTTGGGCGACGTGGTGTCCACCTTGCAAACAAGAAATTCCAGAACTAAATGCCTTTGCACGACATACGAATATACCTGTTTATGGCATCAACGTCACGACATCGGAGCGGCGTGTTTCAGATGTTGCCGATTTTCTGAAGCAGACACCTGTTGAATATTCCGTGTTGTATGATCGAACAGGAAATTCAGAAGACGCCTATCGTCTCGTAGCAATGCCCGCAACCTACGTATTAGATCGTAAAGGAACGATTCTTGCAAAACATGTCGGTCCTGTGACGGAACAGATGTTAAAAGAGATGGTGAAACGAACAGGAGGATGACAATGGAACTCCTATGCGACAACTGCTCCTTTCAACAAACATTTCAACTCGGTCAACTAGATGGGTGGCCGACGTTTCCTGCTGTCTTGACGCAAGGAGTTGAAGCGTTCATGACAGGTCTGCCGCTTTGGTTCGTACCGTCGATGCATGAACCGGTCTTACAGCGGACGTATGTGGACGACTGGAATCGTTTTCGTTTAATCCAATACTATCAGCTACATCAAGCAGAAGTAGCGGATGATTGGGTACCGTACCAATTAGACTTATATCATTGTCCAACATGTCACCAGTTTTCAAATCGATTTTGGTGTGCTTTATTTTTGCAATTGGATGTCGTACAGCCACAGTATGTGTGTCCAAACGATCAAACAATATTAGAACGAATCGAAATATCTGATGTCCATCAGTACCCTTGTCCGTCGTGTAGTCACCATTCCCTATATGTTCGTCGTTAAAGCGAAAAAGCCATTCGTTTCATGAAGGACTGATGAGAGAAATTTTTCTCTATAGTCGATGCATGATACCGAATGGCTTTTTATCGATCATCAGCCCATTTGCCGAAACGAAAACGTTTGAAAGGAAGAGGGTGATGAATTGCTGACATCTATCGTATAAGTCGTACCGTCAAAAATAATTGTATCGCCTAATCTTGCTTCAGGTGGTAAATAACGTCGTGGAATGAAGCTTGAACCATTTTCCCACAGTAGAACGGCATATTTACCATCAAGTCGCTCCAGCGTACCACGTTTGATCATATTAACTCCTCCCACAATTACATCGAAGTCGTTCCTCGATCGAACAGGAACGTACTCTTTCTCTATCATTCTCTGTAATTTTTATTCTTATGTTTGGTATATTCCCAGTTCGTTTCATCTTTACACATAATTCTTTAAAAAAACGTGATTCCAAGCCGTTTTCGTCGTAATTCGGACGTAATTAACTGGAAATAAAAGCGATAGTGGCAGAAAAAAAGATCCGATATGTCATATCGGACCTTTAATATGAAATAGACTTAAGAAGCGAGGGACTGTTTCGTTTCGACTTTAGTCGGACGAAGAAAAGCAAGTAAGAACGTAAACAATGGTGAAAGAAGTAAAAAGAATGCGAACGGGATGTATTCCGTTACCGGAACACCTAGTGTTGAAGCGAAGAATGCTCCGGAAACTCCCCACGGAATGAGTGGATTGACGAGTGTTCCTCCATCCTCTAGTGAACGAGAAAGGAAACGTGGATCAATCTGACGTTCTTCAAAAACCCGTTTAAATGCTTGTCCTGGCAATAAAATCGACAAGTACTGTTCTCCAGCCATCACGTTGACACCGATGGAAGATAAGGCAACAGCAGAGATGATACTTCCATCGCGTTTGAGTCGTGAAACGGTCCGTTCAATGATGACATCGATGACACCGATGCCGCGTAAAACACCACCGAAAGCGAGTGCGAGCATGACGAGGGAAACGGACCACATCATTGATTGCAAGCCACCCTTACTGATGATTGCTGCGACGGTTTTACTAGAAGATTCTAGTTTTAAACCGTTTTGAATGACGGCCATCCAATTTGAAACGTCCCAATTTCCTTGAACGAGACCTGTTAACAATAGACCACTTAAGACACCAGCTACAAGCGTCGGGATGACCGGCATCTTACGCAATGCTAGAACCATGACAAGTAAAGGAGAAAGTAGCGTCCATGGTGATAGATGGAACAAGCGGGCTAATTCCTCTTGTGTCGTTTTCACAACAGTCGAATCGACAGTACCACTACTACGTCCAAAGATGAAGAATAAGATGAACGTAATCGTGATAGCAGGAATCGTCGTTCCCATCATGAAACGAATATGATCAAATACGGTAACGTTGACGATTCCCGGTGCAAAGTTCGTCGTATCTGACAAAGGTGACATCTTATCTCCAAAACACGCGCCACTGATGATAGCACCTGCTGCAAGTGCGGGATTGACACCTAACGCGATTGCGATTCCCATTAAGGCAACACCAACCGTACCGATCGTCGTAAATGAACTGCCTGTAAAGGTCGAAACGACCATCGCAATGAGAAGGGCGCTCGGTGCGAACCAAGTCGCCGAAAGAGTGGATAAACCAAAGTGAAGAAGGGTCGGCACTGCGCCACTCATCATCCAGACTGCGATCGTTATGCCGACGAGTAACATGATTAAGATTGGTTTAATCGCTTCCCGAATACCTTGAATCATATGATGTTCAACGTCTTCGAACTTAAATCCACGATAAACAGCATATCCTGAGACGAAAATAAGACTGGATAAGATGGCAAGATGCGGTTCGGCTTTAGCACCGAATAACGCGGACAATAAGATGATGATGCTGATTCCTAGGATAGCTGCGGATTCACGGAATGACATGCGCATGCTTCCACCTCCTTAAAAGAATATGGATAGATGATAGTCCTCTGTTGCTAACACGCTTTTATGCATGAAAGCAATGAACAAACGTAATCTTAACGAATAATAACGTTGGCGTCAACTATAAGAGATTCGCCAATGAATTAGAAAAGAGTATAAATGTGACGATTTTTTGTCGTAAACGCTTTCTTTTTTTCTTTAAATCTTGCACAATAGGAAGTATCAGATGACATTTTTGTGAACGATGAGGAGGATACATATGTTTACAATGATTTTTGTGGTAGTCGTTGCGATCATGGGTGCAGGCGTATTTGGGATCGATCATCTCGTAGCACAACGTGCTGAAAAGCGTTAAATGAGTGGATATAAAAGAAGTGTTGAAGGGGCTGTCTTATAGAAGACAATCACTTCAACGCTTCTTTTTTGCATAAAAACTAATAAAAATTCAATTGACAGTATAAATATACATATGTTTAAATCGGTATAACATTCTTTGAAGGGGAGCGTACAGTTATGAAATGTACCATCATCGGAGTAACAGGATACACCGGAATTGAACTATTAAGGCTATTAGAAGCACATCCTTCATTTGAGATCGTTTGTTTGATGAGTGATTCGATGGCAGGACAATCGATGAATGAGTTATTCCCATTCATGAATAAAAAAACGTATTCATTATTATCTTCCTTTTCCGTAGAACATTTAACGGAAACAGAGACAGACATAGTGTTCTTAGCGACACCGAGTGGAGTCTCGAAACAATACTTAGAACAACTTCAAAATTGGTCCGGTTACGTTATCGATTTAAGTGGTGATTTACGACTACCGTCTGAATCGTATGAAGCTTGGTATGATAAGGAACCAATTGATGCCCAGTTACAACAAAAAGCGACGTATGGTTTACCGGAATGGAATCGTCAAGCAATCAAAACGAGCAGATGGATTGCGAATCCCGGTTGTTATGCGACAGCGGTCCTTCTTGGACTAGCACCATTCGTAAAAGAGAAAAAAATCGATCCCTCTCAAATCATCATCCAAGCATCTTCTGGTCTAACGGGAGCAGGAAAGACGTTGACAACACAGACTCATCATGTCCATTCCAGTGAAAATGTTCGTTTATATAAAGTAAATCAACACCAACATATTCCAGAAATTGAACAGGCACTTTTGGAATGGACCGGTTCATCGTATCCGATCACGTTCTCGACGCAATTATTACCGATCAATCGAGGCATCATGGCGATCATGACGGTCCAGCCGTTCCTTGATCAATCAGAAGCAGAATGGCGATCCTGGTTGACGGAACAGTATGCAACGGAACCGTTTATACGTGTACAACACAGCGATCCGGAGATTAAGTCCGTCGTGGGTAGCAACCACTGTGATTTGACGGTCTATAAGGATGAACGGACAGGGCGCGTTACCATCGTTTCGGTCATCGATAATATGCAAAAAGGTGCTGCCGGACAGGCCGTTCAAAATGCCAACATTCTAGCAGGATTTGATGAAATGTCTGGTTTGACCCAACAACCGATCTTTATTTAAACACTTGGAGACGAAAGAGGAGGAACGCCTGTGTGGCAAGTACAAGTAGAGACCCCATTGACGATCACGACACCGAAGGGATTTCAAGCATCAGGGGTACACGTGGGGCTAAAGCGAAAGCGAAAGGATCTTGGTTTGATTTGGTGTGAGGAAGGAGCAAGTGCCGCAGCTGTCTATACGACGAATCAGGTGCAAGCAGCACCGATTACTGTGACGAAGCAAGCGATTCAGGCGTCACAAGGACGCATTCATGCCGTCCTCGTCAACAGCGGGAACGCGAATGCCTGCACGGGAGAACTTGGTCTATCACATGCGTATACATCACAACAAGCGTTAGCGACACATTTCGGGATTGCTCCTGAACAAGTTGTCATCGCTTCGACTGGGATCATCGGTCAACCGTTAGCCATTGATACGTTACTGGCAGGTATTCCACAGCTGATGCCTACAAATGACAAGGATGCCGCGAGTGATTTCGCCCATGCGATCCTGACGACCGATACCGGTACGAAATCAGCTGGTCAACAATACATGCAAGGGGATGTCCAAATTTCAGTATGTGGTGTAGCGAAAGGGTCAGGGATGATTCATCCGAACATGGCGACGATGCTTGGGTTCTTGACGACCGATGCAACGATTGAACCGGATGTCTTACAGACACTATTGCGCCGGACGATTCATCGGACGTTTAACTGCATTACCGTAGATGGAGACAGTTCGACAAATGACATGGTCATGATTTTAGCGAGTGGAGCTGCAGGGGGAGCGCCGATCGTTGAAGGTACGGACGAAGCATTGGCCTTCGAACAGGCCATCGAAACTGTTTGTCAAGATTTAGCGAAACAAATTGCGCGGGACGGGGAAGGTGCGACGAAGTTAATCGAAGTGACGGTAAAGGGAACACAAACCGATGAAGTAGCGCGGATGGTCGCTAAACAAGTCGTCGGATCGTCTCTCGTCAAAACAGCAATCTTTGGGGAGGATGCGAACTGGGGACGAATCATCGCTGCTGTCGGAAGTATCAAGGAGCCGCTTGATGTATCAAACGTTGATATTAAAATTGGTTCGCAGTGGGTGTTACAACAGAGCATGCCTATTTTATTTGATGAAACAATCGCATCGCAGGACCTCGCGCAACAAGACGTCCGAATTCATATCGATTTGCATGATGGAGTAGGACAAGGACACGCCTATGGTTGTGACCTGACGTACGATTACGTCAAAATCAATGCGAGTTACCGGACATGACGAAACGAAAAGTTATCAAACTGGGTGGTAGTGTATGGGAGCAATTGGATGCGCGGTATTTCGAGGAATGGAAAGCGTGGGTCGAAACCGGTAACGAACTATTGATCGTCCATGGGGGTGGCCCACTTCTATCGAGTTACTGTGAACAAGAGGGAATCAAACCCGTGTTTCGAGATGGTGTCCGTGTGACGACGGATGGTGTGTTACTCGGGGCGCGACGGATCTTAGCAGGGGAAGTCCAATCCGGGATCGTCCAGCAATTGAATCAGGCAGGAATTCCAGCGGTCGGGATGAGCGGGTTAGACGGTGCGAGCGTCCATGGTAAAAAAGTCAAAGGACTCGGAGCAGTTGGTCAAATTACGCACATTCATCCACGATTGTTCACAGTGTTGAGTACGAATGGTTATGTGCCGGTCGTCACATCCCTTGTCACAGGGGAACAAGGTGTGTTGAACAGTAACGGGGATGCGTGTGCCATTGCTGTCGCGAAGGCTTGGTCCGTCGACCGATTTGAATTGTTGACGGATGTCGAAGGTGTAAAAGTAAACGGTGACTATCAATCAGAAATCACGTCTGCAGCTATCGAAGCTGCGATCGCGTCGGGAGAAATTTACGGGGGAATGATTCCGAAGGTCGAAGCGATGATGCAGGCCACTCAGCATGGTATTTCAGAGGTCGTCATTCGATCGGGAAAAAATGCGTTAGCTGCAGGGACACGAATCAAGGAGGAATTACATGAGTGCACTACTACCCACTTATCAACGTACTGATGTGGAATTGGTCAAAGGACAAGGATCGATCGTAGAAGATGCGACAGGAAAGACGTATCTTGATTTCATCATGGGAATCGCTGTATGCAACACAGGGCACCGTCATCCTTATGTTCAGCAACGGCTAGAGGAACAGTTGAACCGAATTTGGCATACGTCGAATCTGTTTCAAATCGCGGCACAAGAGCGGGTCGCCGAGCGACTGACAGAAGACAGTCATCTCAGTCATGCTTTCTTTTGTAACAGTGGTGCTGAAGCAAACGAGGCGGCGTACAAACTCGTTCGAAAATGGACAGGGAAAACAGAAGTTGTCACGTTTAAACAATCTTTCCATGGTCGGACATTTGCGATGATGGGCGCAACAGGACAGGAAAAAATCAAAGCGGGATACGGGGAGATGGTGAATGGATTCAAACATCTACCGTTTAACGAGATGGAAAGCCTATCAGCAATTACGGATCAAACTGCTGCTGTATGGCTCGAAATCATTCAAGGAGAAGGTGGGGTCGTCGTCGCTGACGATGCGTGGCTAGAAGCGTTGATGAAGAAGGCGCAGCAATACGATGTCAAAATCATCGTCGATGAAGTGCAAACCGGAATCGGTCGGACGGGTTCACGTTTTGCATTTGAGCAGACACCACTCGTACCGGATATCATCACCCTCGCGAAAGGACTTGGAAGTGGACTCGCGGTTGGTGCGCTACTCGCAACGGAAGAGGCAGCAGAAGTATTCACGCCCGGATCGCATGGTTCGACATTTGGTGGAAATCCACTCGCGATGACAGCTGCAGAAGCAACACTTGACCTCTTGTTAAGTGACACTGTCATGGCAGACATTCAAGAAAAAGGTGAATATTTACGTCAACAATTAGAGAAAAAATTACCCAAGTCGATCGTGAGTTCTATTCGTGGACGTGGCTTGATGATTGGTATTGAATGTACGATGCCTGTTGCACCGCTGATTGACGCCTTACGTGAGAATGGTCTTCTTGTCGTTTCGGCTGGTCCTCATGTCATTCGCTTGTTGCCATCGTTGTTCGTGACGGAACAAGAGCTCACGCAAGCCATCGAAAAAATACAACTCGTTTGTCAACAGGAGGTCATCGTATGAAACAATCCGGAAAACTAACGCTTGCGAACGGAACGACGTTTACCGGTTCGTGGCAAGGAACAGTTCCAGTCAAAGGAGAAGTCGTCTTTTTTACTGGGATGACAGGATATCAGGAAGTCTTAACGGATCCATCTTATCAGGGGCAAATTCTTGTCTTCACATATCCGTTGATCGGTCAATACGGTATTCAAGCGGAGGCGTCAGAAAGCAACCAGATTCAAGTCGCTGGTGTCATCGTTCAAACTTTGGCTGAGGATGGGCAAGGAACATCACTCGCAAGCTGGCTAGGCGAAGCGAATATTCCGATTTTGTCGGGAGTAGATACGCGTTCCCTTGTACATCTATTACGGACAGAGGGCGACCAATTTGGAGACATGATGCAGGAGAATATGACAGTACCGGAGTCAGTAGACGCAGCATACATCGCTTCTGTGTCGACGACTTCAAACGTTGAATACGTTCCGGAAGTCGAAGAGGGTCATGTCGTCTGTATCGATTACGGTGTGAAACAATCGATGATCGATGCTTTGCTTGAACGGCATATGCGTGTGACGGTCGTGCCATACGATACGACACCGGAACGGATTCAAGCACTGGCACCAGACGGTCTGCTATTTTCCAATGGACCTGGTGATCCGACGCAATTAGATCCATTCCTTTCAGAAATCCGTGAACTGGCGACGAGCTATCCGACACTTGGTATTTGTATGGGACACCAAGTTCTCGCTCATGCGTTCGGTTGTACCTTATTAAAACAACATCATGGACACCGAGGAGCGAATCATCCTGTACGTCATCTAGCATCCGGACAAGTATTCATGACGTCTCAGAATCATGGTTATGCCGTTGATGTTAAAAGCATCGAAGCGTCTGAGATGGAACTTGCGTATGAACACATCAATGATGGATCCGTTGAAGGATTGATTCATCCGGCTCTACCGATCATGACAGTCCAGTTTCACCCAGAAGCGAGTCCAGGACCGACAGAGGCGATGGTCGTCTTCGATCAATTCGTAAATACCGTATTACATCAGGAGGTAGCATATGTGGGATAAACAGAAAGTACTCGTCATCGGTTCGGGTCCGATCGTCATCGGACAAGCAGCAGAATTTGATTATTCCGGCACACAAGCCTGTCAGGCGCTTCGAGAAGCGGGATGCGAGGTCATCTTAATGAATTCGAATCCGGCTACTATCATGACGGATCCGAGCACGGCAGATCATGTCTACATTGAGGCGATGACTCTTGAAAAAGCAACAGCTATCATCAAACAAGATCGACCGTCCCATCTCCTAGCGACGGTCGGCGGACAAACGGCACTCAATCTTGCAATGTCACTCGAAGAAGCAGGAGTACTTGAGCAATACGGTGTCGAACTCCTAGGGACATCGCTTGAGACGATCCGAGATGGAGAAGATCGCGAACGATTCAAGCAAAAGATGATCGAGCTCGCGCAACCGCTCCCGGAAAGTCAAACGATCGAATCGTTAGCAGAGCTTGAAGAATTCATGGCAGTACATGGTGTCCCACTCGTCATCCGACCAGCCTTTACGCTCGGGGGAACGGGCGGTGGAATTGCGCTGACAAAGGACGAAGCACGTCTGCTAGCGCAAAACGGCTTACAAGCAAGTCCGATTTCACAGTGTTTGGTTGAAGTGAGTATTGCTGGTTATAAAGAAGTCGAATATGAAGTCATGCGTGACAGTGCAGATACGACGATCATCGTCTGTAACATGGAAAACATTGATCCCGTCGGTGTCCATACCGGAGACTCTGTCGTCTTTGCACCGATTCAATCGATTTCGGATCGAATGAATCAGCAATTGCGGACGGAAGCGCGTAAAATCGTGTCGCACCTCGGTGTCATCGGTGGATGCAACATCCAGTTTGCGATCCACCCGACGGAAGAACGCTACTTCGTCATTGAAGTCAATCCGCGTGTCAGTCGCTCTTCAGCACTTGCTTCCAAAGCGACGGGGTACCCGATTGCGAAATTAGCGACGCGTCTTGCACTCGGTGAGCGACTCGACGACTGTATCAATCCTGTCACGAAGGAGACGATGGCGAGCTTCGAACCGACGATGGATTATATCACGGCAAAAGTGCCTTGTTTCCCGTTCGATCTATTTACTGACAGTAACCGGACACTTGGTACACAAATGAAGGCGACCGGTGAAAGTATGGCGATGGGGAAGACGCTGGAAGAAGCGTTACAAAAGGCGTGGCGTGGTGCAGGAGTCGAGCAATCGCCTCTTTATCCGACATGGATGAAAACAGCGGAGGCTGGCGTATTGTGGAAAGAAATAAAAGCGCCGACGGACCGTCGTCTGCTCGCGATGTTAGCACTACTAGATCGTCAGGAAACGACCGTCGAAGAACTCGTCGAACAGACGAAAGTACAAGCTTTATTCGTCAAAGTACTCCAGCGCCTCGTCGATCAACAACAAAAAATTGATTTATCGAATGAAAGTTCTTTAAAACAGACAAAAATGATGGGCTTCACGGACGAACAAATTGCCTTTCTGACGGGTGTCGGTGCTGTAGACATCGAGCACTTACGTAAAGAGAAAGGCATCCTTCCTGTCTATCATATGATTGATACATGTGCAGGAGAGTTCAAGAGTGCAACTCCTTACTTCTACGGAAACTGGAGTGGTCAAACGGAAGTCACTGCATCGACGAAAAAGAAAGTCGCTGTCATCGGTGCGGGACCCATTCGGATCGGTCAAGGAATCGAATTTGATTATTGTTCCGTTCACGCGGTACGTGCACTACAAGCATCCGGTTATGAAACGATCATGATCAACAATAACCCGGAGACCGTCTCGACCGACTTCGAAGTCGCAGATCGCCTGTATGTCGAGCCGTTGACACTCGAAGACGTCATGCATGTGCTAGAAGCAGAGGATTGCGAAGACGTTTTAGTCCAGTTCGGAGGACAAACAGGGATTGCGCTGGCGTCTGGTTTGGAGAAAGCCGGTTATCATCTTCTCGGAACGACGGCAGCTGTCATCGATCAAATGGAAGACCGTGAGCGGTTCTATCAATTTTTAGATGACATTGGTATCGATCGTATTCCGGGACAAGAAGTGGCGACGCACGAACAAATGATAGAAGTCGCAACAACGATCGGTTACCCGGTCATGATTCGTCCTTCCTATGTCATCGGAGGTAAGGGGATGCATATCATCCACGATCAAGAGCAATTAGAGACGATCGTTTCCGAATTAGCATTCCCTGTCCTCGTGGATGCCTACCTCCAAGGAAAGGAAATCGAAGTCGATTGCATTACGGATGGAACAACGACGTACGTTCCGATTTTGATGGAGCAATTGGAACGGGCAGGAGTTCACTCTGGAGATTCGACGATGATTCTACCACCTGTATCGCTCAGCGCTACCGTTCAGAGCGAAGTAGAACGAATTGCACAGATGATCGGGCAACGGATGGATTATAAAGGAGCGTACAATATCCAATTCGTCTTGCATGACGATCAGGTCTACGTGCTAGAAATCAATCCGCGTGCCTCCCGCACGTTACCGATCGTCGCCAAAGTAACGGGTCAACCAATCTTGCAGTGGGCAGTCCAAGCTGCTGTCGGTCAAGCGGTCGCACTACCAACAGAACAGACGAAACTTAATTTCCATGCCGTCAAGACCCCTGTTTTTTCAACGCTGAAACTACAAGGAGTCGATCCGAAAACAGGCCCTGTCATGCGTTCGACAGGTGAAACGTTGCAATGGACGACAGACGGACTGGCACTGGAGCGTTTCATTTTCGACGAGACGACGAAACGACATTTGACCGCAAGAGACATCATCGTTGCTGGAGCAGATACCGAGGCATTCGGAACAGGTGTAGCGTTAGATGAAACGATCGACTGGGCACAATGTGCGATTTTCTATTCACACGTGACAGAAGAAAAAACCAGTCGCGAAGCAGCGCTTGCTGCCGGAGTACAAGTTCTGACAGAACCTGAACTAGCACAGTATCATCTACAAGCGGTAGAAAAGTCCTCTTATGCTATTAAGCCACTTCATACATGGACAGAGCCGATCAAGGAGGAAGTAAAATGAAGACGATGCAACAACTGCAACATTTCTTGACGATGGCGGAACTGACGCCGGAAGCATTGACGGAGCTATTGGCACTCGCGAAAGATATCAAGCATCAACCAAGCGTTTACCAAAACGTATTAAGCCATAAAAAAGTTGCCTTATTGTTTGAAAAGGCATCGACGCGGACACGCCTATCATTTGAAGTGGGTGTTGTCGAACTCGGCGGGCATCCAATCGTACTGAGTGGAGCAGATATGCAAATCGGTCGGGGGGAGCCGCTTTCTGATACGATTCAAGTCATGAGCCGTTACGTCGATGCCCTCATGATCCGGACGTTCGGTCATGAGATCGTCGATACACTTGCGGCACATGGCACGATTCCAATCATTAACGGACTGACGGATTTGCATCATCCGTGCCAAGTCCTTGCTGACTTGCTGACGATCGAAGAGACATTCGGAACCCGGGCTGGAAAGATTTTGACATATATCGGGGACGGGAACAATATGGCGCATTCGCTAATGATTGGTGGAGCGCTCAGTGGAATGGAAGTCCGGATTTGTGCGCCAGCAGCCTATGCTCCTGATCCACAAGTCGTTCATGAGGCACAAGCCATCGCGAAAGAAACCGGTGGAAATATCATCGTCATGACGGACCCTAAGGAAGCAGCGAGTGGTGCGGATGTCGTGTATACGGATGTCTTCGCAAGCATGGGGCAAGAGGAAGAAGCGACGATGCGTCTGCAAGCATTTGAAGGATATCAGGTCAATGACGATATCATGAATCAAGCGAATGATGAAGCCATTTTCTTGCACTGCCTGCCGGCACACCGTGGGGAGGAAGTCACGGCAGACGTCATCGATGGCAAGCAATCTGTCATCTTCGATCAAGCCGAGAATCGTCTCCACGCACAAAAAGCGTTACTCGTCACATTACTTGGATAATCATAAAAGACTCGGTCGCCGATTTAGCGACCGAGTCTTTTGGTTGATGAAAGTTAATCGTAGTGACGCCGTGCTAATCGTTCCTCGTGTTCTTGTTTGACTTGTCGCTTATTTTTTTCGTGCAGACGTTTCATGAACGGAGTCGTTTGCCAGGATGGTGCCCAGTCAGATTCTTTTCCGGCACGGAGCGCGAGGATATAATCATAGCTCTGATGAAGTCGTTCAATCATCTCTGTTCGGACATCGCAAATGTGACCGTGTCCGGGAATCAAGAGTTTGACTTCATATTCATAAATGAACGACTCGAGTAGTTCGAGTGTCGTCAAATATTCAGAGGAATCGTGTTCAATCAAAGGGATTTCAACATCGGAAGCATAATCACCGCAGACTAACAAGTGAAGTGGCATAACGATGAAGGAAAGGTGAGTCGCTTCATGACCGGGCGTCATAAAGAAGATCAGCTTCGTCTGTCCAATCGTCAAAATCGTTTCAGACTCATGGATCACATGCGTCACATCTGGAAATAGCACGGGGGAGTCGATGTAAAATTCATCGTTAAAGTCTTGAACGGCTTTGAGCGCTTCTTGTCGATCGACATCGATGAACGGTTTAGAAGCGATGACGATGGCATCCGTAAAGGCGTAAGCACCTAAAATATGATCAAAATGAGCATGCGTATAGACGACATATAATGGTCGTTCACGACGCACGATTTCAACGTCTCGACGAATCGTTGCAATCTCATCAGGAAGCCAGCCAGGATCGACGACAATCAGACAATCAGGCGTCTCGATCAATGTTGAGGTCGTTTTCATAAGTGTACTTTGATAAATCGTCACGCCAGGCATTTTCATCTGAATCATACGAATCCTCCTTTACGAATCTCTATCTATATCGTTGTATACCCATAAATTCGTTGGAATCATCAGCAGAACCAATAAAAAAGACGACTCGCACGCCGCGAGTCGCCTGCCCTCTAGAGGGAAATGGTCCTAGACCTATGTTATGTCATAATTGGAGCGGGTGAAGAGAATCGAACTCTCGTCATCAGCTTGGAAGGCTGAGGTTTTACCATTAAACTACACCCGCGTATTGGCTACATGAAATATAGTAGCATAGCAAAAAGAGCATTTCCATAACTTTTATGAAAAAAGGCAATTTCTTTTGAGATTCAGTGTACAATAATACTAGTTAATCGTTTACACTGGTAATCTTGATTTGTAATATGGGTAAAGTTGGGTAGAGGAGAGAGTGTCTGGTGAATGAAGTAAGAGTTTGGAGCGAACAGCCGATGGGAAAAGGATGGGAAGCAATTTGTCATCACCAATTCGATCGTCATCGCTTATTGATAGGAGAGTGGTTCCATAACGTAGGTGTACTTGCTTTTTCCATCAATCAAGATGCGGATTTGCTACCGGATGTCCTTCCGAACACATTCGATCTGCCGCTCGTCTCGGAACGTGTGCAGCGAGTCATTGCAGCATATGCGCCCTTTTCTGTACAATGTCTCAAGGTACATCTTGAGACGAAGGACGGAGTGGTTCCGTACTATCTTCTCAATCTCTTATCTGTCAGTCGGATCGAACATTTACATACGACGGATGTATTCCGTCCGATTCCGAGACGGCGCGTCTATTTTTTGACAGAGCGACGAATCAGCGATTCGATATGTCCGCATCATCTTATGCGAGATGAGCGAACACATCGCATGTTCGTCTCTGCTCAACTCGCTCGACAATTCGAGCGTATGGCTGTGACGGGTATTCGCTTTGAAGAGATACAACGAATGGAGGAATTCAAATGAAACAGTACACAGTCGATCATTGGATCACGCTAGAATATCCAAAGGTATTTGAATATCAAGAAGAAGAAACATACGTCAGTTTTTATTCAACAGACGAAAATGCAATGGGCACGCTACAATTATCCATTTATGAGTCCGATTCAGAAGAACTGACACCGTATGAAGCGGCAGAACAAGAAATCAATCTGTTGGTAGAAGAGTTCGGCATCGAACTAACGGGAGCACTTGAAGTCCGCCGTAATTCAACAAAAGAAGCATTGCTAGCAGTAGACGGGAAAGAAGAAGATATCTTCTTACGCATCTATGCGTATTCAGACGGGGAACGGCTAGTCCTATTGACATACTCCGCAGAACGCGAGACGCTTGAAATCGAGGAAATCGAAGCGATGATTTCTTCACTAACTTGGATTCAATGAAGTACACAATAGATTGTTCAAAAGGCAGCAGATCCAAGGATCTGCTGCCTTTTTGTATCGATTGATATGACTTAAGAAGAACGAGAAGATGAGCGTGTAGCTGCAGGATTGACTTGTTTATTCAACCAGCTCGCGATATCTGCGAAAACGCGGATACGTTCGAACTCATGGAAGAGCTCGTGGCGTAACCCTTTATAAATCGTCAGCTGTACGGCATCGACACGGACACGGTTATACATATCGAACAGATGATGGATACCTTTGCCGTCAAATGCGACCGGGTCATCGCCACCCGCGATCAACAAGAGCGGTAAATGTCGCGGGTGCTGATAGATGGAGGCAAGTGCGTTGACGAGTTTCGTTGCGTGCAAGAGTTCATAGAAGAACCCGAGTGTGACCGTTTGACCGGATAACGGATCTTCATCATAGCGCATGACGGATTGTGGATCCGAAGAGAGCCAGGCATTTTTCGATAGTGCCGGGAAGAAACGTAGATTATAGCGTCCGAAGACCAGTTGTCCGAAACGTTCAGCAAGATGTGTAGAAGAAAGCTGATTGATTTGGCGTTCGACGAGCTTTTCGCTGATGTTACCGAGTAAACCTGTGCTCGTCGGAGGGCCGCTCGCGATGATTCCTGCTACCGTGTGACCGAGTGTTTGACCAATCCGGCGAGCGATCAACGAACCAAAACTGTGACCGAAAATGAATACTGGTAACGTCGGGTAACGTTCTTTGATGTCAGAGACGAGTTCTTCTGCGTCCTGCATCAATTGATTAAAACCTTGATTAGGTTCAAGATGACCGAGTGTCCCGCGCTGTGCAGCTTGAGTTCCGAAACAGCGCAAATCTGCGATGATCGTGTGGTAATGATGAGCATAGAGGAATTCTGCGAATTCCTCATACCGTGCGCCATGCTCCATCATCCCGTGAAAGACGATCACGACTCCTTTCGAATCATGTGCTTCGAGGCTATGCAATGTCGTAGTATAGCCGTCAGAGGCTATCCAGTGTGAATGATCAATCGTCATGTAACTCATCCTCTCATTAAGAAAGTCCGAATACCTGTCCGTCTTCCGAAACGCCCATATGGAAGGCAGCAGGAACCGCGGGTAATCCCGGCATCGTTAGTACATTCCCAGTCAATGCAACGATGAATCCTGCACCAATCGATGGTCGGATTTCACGAACTGTAATCGTGAAGTCTTCGACACGACCATACCGAGCGGGGTCATCGGTTAAAGAAAATGGCGTTTTTGCCATACAAATCGGTAAATGATTCAATCCCATCTCCGTACACCGTTCGAGTTCGCGGAGGGCTTTGTCTTCAAAATGAACGTCGGCTGCGCCATAGACACGTTTTGCGATACGTTCGATCTTTTGACGAAGCGGCAACTCGTCAGGGTACAGTGGACGGAACTGGCTTGGTTCCTCAAGTGCTTGCATGACTTCCGCGACGAGTGCTTCACCGCCGGCACCGCCTTTACTGAAGACTTCGCTTTCCGCCACACGAATATTTCGTTCCTGGCACCATGTCAAAATCATGTTCCGCTCGGCTTCCGTATCGGTGAAGAAACGGTTCAAGGCAACGACGGCAGGGACACCGAACAAGTTCATCGTCTCAACGTGTTTTTCAAGTAAAGCAAGACCATCCGTTAAGGCAGCGAGGTTTTCTTCGCTGAGTTGTGTTCTGTCTACACCACCATGCATCTTCAAGGCACGAACCGTAGCGACGATGACGACGGCATCCGGATGGAGTTTGCCAATCCGAGATTTGATATTGAAGAATTTCTCAGCTCCTAAGTCAGCGCCGAATCCTGCTTCTGTGACAACGTAGTCACTTAACTTCAACGCGGTTTGTGTAGCAATCAAAGAGTTGCAGCCGTGTGCGATGTTCGCGNNATTGGCGAACGGGCCGCCATGAATCAATGCCGGTGTTCCTTCGACGGTCTGAACGAGGTTTGGGCGGAACGCATCTTTTAGAAGCAACGTTGCAGCTCCTGATGCTTGAATATCCTTGACCGTAACCGGCTGTTGATCGTACGTATACGCAACGACAATGCGGCTCAGGCGTCGTTCGAGATCCGTGATAGAGTCTGATAGACAGAGGACAGCCATGATTTCGGAAGCGACCGTGATATCGAAGCCATCTTGACGCGGAACGCCATGTGCAGGACCACCGAGACCAATCGTAACTTGGCGCAAGGCACGGTCGTTTAAATCAAGCACACGTTTCCAGACGATACGGCGTGGATCAATGCCAAGAATGTTGCCTTGATGCAGGTGATTGTCGAGCAAGGCACTGATTGTATTATGAGCAGATGTGATCGCATGCATATCACCTGTGAAATGGAGATTGATCTCCTCCATCGGCAGGACTTGGCTATAGCCACCACCACACGCACCACCTTTTAATCCCATCGTCGGACCAAGTGAGGGTTCCCGTAAACAAATCATCGTCTTATGGTTTGCTCGGTGTAGTGCTTGTCCGAGTCCGACAGTGACGGTTGATTTCCCTTCACCGGCAGCCGTTGGATTGATAGCAGTGACAAGAATCAGTTTGCCGTCAGATTTCGTTGCCAACCGGTTCAGCAGCCCGTCTGTCAACTTCGCTTTATACTTTCCGTACGTATCAAAATCTTCTTCTTGCAAACCAATCCGATCCGCGATTTCTCGAATCGGGCGTAAGACAGTTTGTTGTGCGATTTCTAAGTCAGAACGAATGGTCTTTTCCATGGTATCGACTCCCTCTTTGATTGGATCTCTCTTTTTTCTAATAGTAGCCTATCTAGTGTGAACGCGCCAAAAGAAAACGTTCAATATTTTCCACCCAATGGGTCAAATGGTGACGTGTTCAAGTGTAAGTGAAAGACGTACTGTAGAGTGGAGGAGGGATGAAACAATGACATCTGGACAAAAGAAGTGGAAACGCGGTCTTGATTTTTGGCTCTTCGTCGGACCGGTCTTTCTTGTATTCGCAGTGATCGTGCTTGTACCGTTTTTCAATGGCGTCATGTATTCGTTCACGGACTGGAATGGTGTAACAGGAGAATTAAATTGGATCGGCTTTGATAACTATGTCCGTCTCTTTACGAGTGACGAGCAGTTTCAGCAGTCATTTTGGTTGACGACGAAATATACGGTCGTCGCCGTCGTCTTAACGAATGTCGTCGGTTTCATCTTGGCGTTCTTATTGACACAAAATATTCGCACACGTAATTTCTTACGGACAATATTCTTTATGCCGAACTTAATCGGTGGATTGATTCTCGGATTCGTCTGGCAGTTCATCTATGTCAAAGGCTTTGCATCAATCGGTGAATTGACAGGGTGGAGCATATTTGAACTTCCATGGTTAGGAGATGCCCGAACAGGGTTCTGGGGTATCGTCATCGTTTCAATTTGGCAAGGTGGCGGTTACATCATGGTCATCTATATCGCGGCTCTACAAAACGTTCCTCAAGAGCTGATTGAAGCAGCAAAAATCGATGGTGCCAATCGTCTATCGACGTTACGGAACATTACGTTGCCACTCATTATGCCGTCCGTCACGATTTGTCTGTTCTTAACGATTTCGTGGTCCTTCAAGTTATTCGATACGAACTTGTCACTAACGAATGGTGGACCCTTCAAATCGACCGAAATGCTTGCTTTAAACATTTACAAGGAATCGTTTACGAATAATAATCTTGGACTCGGTTCAGCGAAAGCAATCATCTTCTTCGTTGTTGTTGCGGCGATTACAGTCACTCAAGTCTATCTGACGAAAAAACGGGAGGTGGAAGCATGAGTACGGCACAACCGTTACCTACTCCGCAAGAGGAGAAACCAAAGCGCTCTAAAAAGGCGAGAGGTCGTTATTCACTCCGTCTTGGAACAGTCGAACTAGCAGCCTTATTGATGGGGCTTCTGTATATGATTCCGTTTTATTACGTCGTCTCGAATTCATTCAAGACGCAGGGAGATATCTTTACGAACACATCGGGTCTACCAAAGGAATGGATGACTTCCAACTATTCAGAAGCATGGGAAGCCATGAACTTCGGAAAAGTCTTTTTAAACTCCGTCATCATTACAGTCGGTGCTAATGCGGTCATCATCATCTTTTGTTCGATGGCAGCCTGGAAGCTTGTCCGTACGAAAACACGTTTGTCGACGATCATCTTCTTCTTGTTCGTTGCTGCGATGATCATTCCATTCCAATCAATCATGATTCCTTTATCGAAACTGTCTGGGGATCTTGGATTACAGAATAGTTATTGGGGACTGATTTTGATGTACCTTGGTTTTGGTTCTGGACTATCGATCTTCCTGTATCATGGTTTCATGAAGTCGATTCCTGAAGAAATCGAGGAGGCAGCAATCATTGATGGTTGTTCACAATGGGGTGTGTTCTGGCGCATCGTCTTCCCATTGCTCAAGCCGATTACAGTGACGATCATCATCTTGAACACGCTGTGGATTTGGAACGATTTCTTATTACCCTCGCTCATGTTACGAGATGTCGATTTACGGACGATTCCTCTCGCGACGTTTTACTTCTTCGGACAGTATACAAAACAATGGGACTTGGCTCTTGCCGGACTCGTGCTTGGGATCATTCCGTTGTTGCTATTCTTCTTCGCCCTGCAAAAACAGATCATTCAAGGGATTACAAGTGGATCAATCAAATAATTTTTGTAAGCGCGTTCTCGATTCTAGGAGAACGCTTTTTTTATGTTTCATGCATCAGATTAATCTGATAACTTTTATTTTTTTTGAAAAAAAGGCTTTTCAAATACTTGCGACCTGTTGTACGATGTTCTCAATTCAATTGTAACAACGACGTTGAAGGGAAGAGTAACACCTTGTACGACCGTATAGCGAGCTGGGGATGGTGAGAGCCCAGTCGGAAGCAAGATGCGAAGAACCTCCCGGAGTCGCTACCCGAACCCGAATGTCAGTAGGCGTAGCCGGAGTTGCCTGTCCGTTATCATATGGCCGAAGATGAAGTGATTCGTCTTTTGAGTGAGCAACATCGTTGCTAACATGGGTGGTACCGCGGAACCGAGTCTTTCGTCCCATATTCTTGGGAAAGAAGGGCTCTTTTTTATGGCTTCTTTTTCAAAACACAATTGAGGAGGAACATCACCATGACAACACTCGTATCGATGAAACACACACAGGAAGCAATCACACTCGTAAAGAAACGCTTTGAGGAACGCTTTTCGACGACACTCGGATTAACACGTGTTGAAGCACCATTGTTCGTAGAGAGCACACTCGGCGTCAACGACCATCTCAACGGCGTAGAGCGCATCATCCGCTTTGATGCACTAGATCACACGACAGATCTTGAAATCGTCCAATCCCTTGCGAAATGGAAACGTCAAGCGCTTCACACATACGGATTCGAAGCTGGAGAAGGATTATACACATTGATGCATGCGATTCGTCGTGATGAGATACTTGATGCGACACATTCCATCCACGTCGACCAGTGGGATTGGGAACGGGTCATTACGAAAGAACAACGGACGAGTGCCTATCTAAAAGAAACGGTACAAGCGATTTATGCAACGATTCGCCAAGTCGAGCAAGAAGTGGAAGCAGAGTATGGCATTTCAGCGATCTTACCGGAAACGATTCATTTCATGACAACACAAGAACTAGAGGATGCCTATCCAACGCTTTCAACAAAAGAACGTGAAACAGAGGTCACGAAGGCATACGGTGCTGTTTTCTTGATGCAGATTGGTGGCGCGCTTGCTTCGGGAGAGAAGCATGATGGTCGAGCGGCAGATTACGACGATTGGACACTCAACGGTGACATCTTAGTACATCACCCAGAAATCGGAGCATTTGAATTGTCTTCAATGGGAATTCGTGTTGACCGTGAAGCGCTATTAAAACAGACGTCCATCGCTCAAGAAGAGGATAAATTGGCTTTCCCGTTCCATCAAGGTGTGCTCGAAGAGCGTCTGCCGTTAACGATGGGTGGAGGGATTGGTCAATCACGTATGGCGATGTTCTTATTGAAGAAACGTCATATCGGCGAAGTCCAAGCTTCTGTCTGGTCGGAAGAGACTCGTAAAAGTCTTCAAGCTGAAGGTATTCACTTGCTCTAACATATATATATAGTAAGAAAGCGTCAAAGGAATGATATTTTAAGTAACGAAGAGCACACTTCCATTCGGAAGTGTGCTCTTTTTTTAAAGGTCATAAGACCTCAGGCGGAGGAAAAGCGTGTCAATTCTTGATAGAATGGGGATAACAATAAATAAGAAAGAGGTGAAAGCATGTCTTCTCTATTAATCGTCGGAATACTCATCCCCATTTTGTTCATTGCGTTTCTTTGGTTCAACATTAAAGGTTTACGGACAATGTGGCGGGATTATAAACGGACAGGCTCAATCGTTGCACTCGGCTTTTTCATTGTCGGGGTCATCGGAATTTTCACAGGTGTCTGGACAACTCTAGTCGTCATCATTTATTATCTCCTCCGTCCAGCGAGAGGATGAACGGAGGGTTACTCGTATGTTGGAATGGTTATTTTCGGCCGGAGAATCTAATCTCTGGCTGTTTTTAGGAATCATGATCATTGGTCTTGGAACAGAATTGATTCCAGCAGAAGTCGGATTACCGCTACTCGGTTTATATGTATCGAACGGAACAGTCAGTTGGACAATTGCTGTTCTCGTCGGCTTTCTAGGGAGTTTGATGGGGGCGACAGTCTTTTATCTCTTAGGGCGTTACGCAGGTCGTCCAATCCTTATACGATACGGAAAATGGTTACTGATCAAAGAAAAAGAAATTGAGCAGGGTGAGCGAATCGTCGGAAAGTATGGAACATGGTCCGCGTTATTTGGACGATTCTTCCCTGTCGTTCGTTCAGTCGTCTCGATTCCCTGTGGTCTGTTTGGTCTTTCATTCAAGCGCTATCTACTCGCTTCAAGTATTGGATTATTTCCGGTCTCTTTCTTTTACATCTGGGTCGGGGAGCGATTCGGAGTAAAGCGAGCGGAGTCAATGCTTAAAGGGCTAGAGCAGGAGTTATGGTGGATTTTAGGCGGAATCGTCGTAATCCTCGGCGGGTACATCCTGTATCGTCGCTCTAAAGCGAAACAACACGGACAGACGCAAGACGTAAAAACGAAGCAACAGAATAAATGAAGGGGTCGACAAAAAGTCAGTCTCTACAAAGATAAGGGTGGCAGAATGATGATCTGCCACCCTTATCTCATAAAAAAAGGACTCGTCACACGCGACACCTACAGGAAAGGGCGTGAAAAGACGAGTCCTTCTTTTTTTGAGTAAGCCCGGGATTCAAGCAGGAGGAAACAAGAATCGCTTCAGCGACTTAATACGATGTTTAGGCGTCAGCAGTAACAGTTGATCATTGCCTTCAAGAGCAGTGTCGCCACGGGGAGTAATGATATGATCATCGCGAATGATGGCGGTAATCAAAAACTCTTGCGGTAGATCGATTTCTGAAATCGTCGTTCCGATGAACGGATGGGACATCGGTAACGTCAATTCAATGATTTCTGCGTTCGGTTTACCGATCGACATGAACTCAATGACCGTATGGATAGCAGAAGTCTGTGTCTCGTTGAGACGTAACCGTTCGGAAAGGAATGTCAACATACTCCCTTGAATCAGTGTCGATAGTAGAACTGTAAAGAACACGATATTGAAAATCATCGATGCATTCTCGATGTCGGCAACGAGTGGGTATGTCGCAAGAATGATCGGTACCGCTCCTTTTAGACCAGCAAAAGAAATAAAGACCTTCTCTTGCCACGAATAACGAAACGGCAATAAGCTAATCCAAACGGACAGCGGTCGAGCAATGAAAATCAAAATCAACGCAAGGGCAACGGAAGACAGGATAACCCGGATATCGAGCAATTGTTTCGGGAAGACGAGCAACCCGAGAACAATGAACATTCCGATTTGAGCTAGGTGCGCCATACTCATCGTAAAGCGGACGAGCGTCTGACGGTAGACGAGTTCATGATTACTGATATAGATTGCTGTCACATAAACGGCGAGAAATCCACTAGCATGAAATGTATCAGCTAACCCGAAAGACAAGAAAGCAAACGACATGAGTAAAATCGGATAAAAGCTCGAGGAAGATAAGTCAATCCGATTGATCAAGGTTGAAGCTGTCCATCCAATGAATAGACCGATTAAAAGCCCCATCGACATTTCCCAAACGAGTGAACCGAGTCCCATCAAGAGTGATGCTTCTTCAGGATTCGTCACGAATTCAAGGAATAAGACGGTCAAAAAGACAGCCATGGGGTCATTCGTTCCAGATTCAACTTCGAGTGTTGACCCTACCTTACGTCGGATCGGTTGTCCACTTAAGACAGAAAAGATGGCAGCAGCATCCGTCGATCCTACGATTGCGCCAAGTAAAAAGGCATTCGCCCAACTGAAGCCAAGAATGTAATGGGAGGCAACTGCAACGATGGAAGTAGCAATGAAGACTCCGAACGTTGCAAGAGAAAGCGAAGGTGCGAGCTCGTGTCGCACTTCTTTCCACGCTGTTTGCAGACCACCTTCAAACAGAATGATGATCAGAGCGACAGTTCCAAGAAGCTGGGCAAGTTCCGCATCGTCAAAGCGAATGAAACCTGTAATATCACTTCCGGCAATCATACCAAGAGCGATAAAAATCAATAGAGCAGGAATATTCAGACGACTTGATAACTTCGTCGTCCACACAGCGGCGAACAATAGTATACCAATCAATAAAATCGTGAATTGTAAGGACATGGCATCAAGCTCCTATTCAATAAAGAATCTTCTAGTTTCATGATACAACAATCCCGATGAAAAGACTCGGATAACGATTGTTCAATATTTTCCACCACACCGGACAACTTTCTCTCTCTTCATTGCAAGCGTTTTCATTTATTGTGAAGGTGTAGCACGTAAATGAAACGAAATCAGGGAGGGAATCCGAATGCGTAAAAGAAGATGGGCAGCATTACCTGTCGTCACAACGGCGATGGTCGTCGCTTTGGCAGCATGTGGTGGCGGTACATTGAATAGCGATGACTCGAAAGATAGTGGTTCAAAAGATGGTAAGACGCTCAACGTATTCCAATTCAAGGCTGAAATCGCAAAAGACATGGAAAAAATGGCAAAAGCGTATGAGAAGGAGACGGGGACGAAAGTCGTCGTACAAACAGTTGGTGGTGGATCGGATTATGGTGCTGCCTTGAAGTCGCAGTTTGCCTCTGGGAATGAACCGGATGTCTTTAACAACGGTGGCTTTACGGAAGCAAAAACATGGCAGGATAAATTAGAAGATTTGTCAGACGAAAAATGGGTCGGTGATCTAACGGACCTATCAAAAGAGCCGATGACGATTGATGGAAAGTTATACGGCATGCCGATGAACCTTGAAGGATACGGCTTCATCTACAACAAAGATATCTTCAAAAAAGCAGGCATCACAGAGCTTCCAAAAACATTAACGGAATTAACGGATGCATCTAAAAAGTTGAAAGCAGATGGTGTGACGCCGTTTTCGATCGGATATGGAGAGTGGTGGATTCTTGGAAACCACCTAATGAACATTCCGGTCGCACAGCAGGATGATCCAGATCAGTTCATCGCGGACTTGAATGCTGGAAAAGCTAAATTCGAAGATAACAAACAGTTCAAGGAATTCATGAATCTGTTTGATTTGACGATTAAGTACGGGAATAAAAATCCGTTAACGACGGATTACAACACACAAGTTTCTCAGTTCGCTGAAGGTAAGACAGCGATGATTCAACAAGGGAACTGGGCACAGCAATTGATCACAGATGTGAATCCGGATATCAATATGGGATTCATCCCGATGCCAATCAATGACGATAAAGAAAAAATGGATCGTCTCCCTGTTGGCGTACCAAATAACTGGGTCGTCAATAAAAACTCGAAGAATAAAGCAGAAGCGAAAAAATTCCTCGAGTGGATGGCGACATCTGATACAGGAAAAGACTACATGGTCAACAAATTCAAGTTTATTCCGGCCTTCAAATCAATCGAAGCAAAAGATTTAGGACCGCTTGCAGATGATATCCAAGCGTACTCGAAAGCTGGTAAAACGATCTCATGGAACTGGTTCAAGTATCCGGATGGTGCAGTAAACGAGTTTGGTGCGATCATGCAGGCATACGTCGGTAAGCAAAAAACAGCTGACGAGATGCTACAAGATTTCACGAAAACATGGGACAAAATGAAGAAATAAGAAGTGATTCAAAAAAACATGCCTGTTCCGATCAACTGACGGAACAGGCATGTTTTTTATTATAGGAAAAATAATTGGATGAAGAAGAGAAGCGCAAATACATAGATGAGTGGATGGACGCGCTCTTTTTGGATGGCTTTCATGATCGGATAAACGATGAAGCCGAATGCGATACCGGTTGCGATGCTACCGGATAACGGCATGATCAAGATGACAAGGAAAGCTGTGAAAGCTTCACTGAAATCATCCCATGGAATCTGTTTGATGTTTTGAATCATAAAGGCACCGACTAGAATCAACGCGGGTGCGGTAATCGCGGGAACACTTGAAATCGATTGAACGAACGGTCCAAAGATGGCAGATAATGCGAAGAGTATCCCGACCGTCACGGACGTGAGTCCAGTCCGACCACCCGCAGCAACACCTGCTGCAGATTCTACATAAGCAGTTGTTGGACTTGTTCCGAACAAGGAACCGGCAACCATCGCAGTCGAATCAGATAATAGTGCGCGTTCACTATTTTTCAATGATCCATCTTCTTCAATCAATCCAGCTTGTTCACCGACAGCGACCATCGTACCTGTCGTGTCAAACATCGTTACGAGCACGAAGGAGAGGACGCCGCTGAATAGCCCGTACTGAAATACGTCCTGAATGGCGTTGAACGGATTAGTGATGATCAATCCTTCCGGTAACGTTGGTAACGCGACGAAGGAATCTGAGAACTTTAATTCACCTGTCAAAAATGCGATCACACTAGAAAGGATCATGGCGTAAAGGATAGCTCCTGGTACCCGTTTGATCGTCAAGATCGCAGCAACTAATAACCCGATGAGTGTGATCAGCGCTTCTGGTGACGTCAAGGCACCAATCGTGACCAGTGTATCTTCACTACCAATGAGAATTCCTGACATCTTGAGACCAAGTGAAGCGATGAAGAGACCGATTCCACCCGTGATGGCAAGCTTTAAGGTCATCGGAATGATTTCGATCAGTTTCGTACGGATCGGCGAGAGTGACAACAATAAGAAGATGACACCAGCGACGAACACGACTGAAAGTGCTGTTTGATATGGAATTTTTTCACCGACGACAAGTGTATATGTGAAGTACGCGTTGAGTCCCATTCCGGGTGCGACTGCGATCGGTAGATTCGCATAGAACCCCATTAAAAGTGTACCGATCAATGTAGCGATGATCGTCGCAGAAAAAGCTTGGGCTTGAGGGATACCGGCATCTGCTAAAATCGTCGGATTGACGAGCAAAATGTATGCCATCGTAATAAACGTTACAAATCCGGCTTGGATTTCACGTTTTACGGTTGTTTGGTGTGCGGCAAGTTTAAACATGGATAAAAGAACCACCTTCATAACAAATTGATTAAAAGACGAACATTGATGATATTATAGTAAAATTCATTCGGAATCAAGTCGAAAGAAAAAATAATTTATTATTGCAATCCTGAAAGAGAATATCAGGAAATGATGTAAGCGAATTCAAGGTTATGATACGATTGATTACAAGAAAAAGGATGGGGGCGCCTTTTATGAAAAGTATCCGGACACGTTTGATTCGTCTCGTTGTCTTAGCGATCTTAATTCCGACAGCCCTCGCGACTTCGATTTCCTATCTTTATGTACGACACCAGAACATCGAACAGGCAGAACATTCTAGCCTGAACGTGTTGACTCGGGGAAATACACAGGTGACTCATTATATAGAGGATATTCGACGTCTATCAACGAGTTTATATGCGAATCGCTCGTTGATGAACATCATGCGTGTCGGAGCGGATCAGGAACTAGACGAATCCGATGGAGTCGTCTCGCGGGCGATGTTAGGTCTATTTTTATCCCGACAGGATATTGAGCAGTTACATTTCGTCATCTTGAATGGCTATTCAGAGTATTCGGTTTACAATATGAAAACGACGAGTCGAGGAACATTTGATTGGATGCAAGAAACGGATTATTTTCGATTAATGAAACAAAAAAACAGTTGGTTGATTGACGGAGCTCACCCGATCGAGCCGTACAATGTGCATACGATGATTCTCGATGAGAAACAAGTCGTCAGTTTTCGTTATCGGATTGATCGTGTCGAGACGGATGAGCCGCTTGGGTTCCTCTCAGTCGATATTCCGGTTCGGGTATTTGAACAGCAATTAAAATTGTTCGAGAATGATCCGGATGAGTCGCTGTGGCTGATGACCGATCAACGTGTTCTGGCACAGACTGGAGCAAAGATGGACCTACCTACCGACCAATTCACTGGACAGAGTGGAAGTCTACGTGTCGGAAAATCGTTCATCGTCTACTCGAAAACGATGACGAACGGAATCCCGTTGACACTGATCAAACGGATTCCTTATGCATCCGTCATCCAAGGGGCAAACGAGACGGCATTGATTCTCGTACTGATTGGTCTCGCTTCTCTTATCGTCATGATTATTGCCGCGAGTCTGGTTGCCATGCAAATCACGAAACCGATTAAACAGTTGACGGCAAACGTCTGGCGAGTCGAACAGGGTGATTTATCGGCACCGTTCGTTGCCACGACGAATGACGAGATTGGATTACTCAATCGTCAGTTCCAACGCATGATTCAACGGATCGATCGTTTGATTAAACGGGAATATCGATTGGCGCTCGAAAATCGGACGAATGAGCTTCGAGCCTTACAATCTCAACTCAATCCTCACTTTTTATTCAACGCCTTGCAATCGATCGGAACGACGACGTTACAAGGGGACCGGAAGATCGCGTACCGCTCCATCACCGGATTATCGCAAATGATGCGTTACTCGATGAACAATGAACAAACGATCGTAACGTTAAAACAAGAAGTCGATCATCTTCAAGCATACATCCGTCTGCAACAGCAACGTTTTCCTGAGCGATTCCGTTATATCGTCGACGTCCCTTGGCACCTCAATGACATTGAAGTACCAAAGATGATCTTACAACCGTTTGCTGAAAACTATTTCAAACACGGCTTCCGTCAACAATTAGCGGCGACAGAAAACTATCTTGCCTACAAAGTACGGACGGATGGTGGACGTCTCATCATTCAAATCGAGAATAGCGGTGCCGTCCTTGAAACAGGACGACTTGAAGAAATTGATCGAAAAATGCGTATGCATCGTAGTCCAGAGGATCTCGAGACGAGCGGGATCGGTCTCCACAATATCTACGAACGTCTCTTGATATTTTACGGGGAGGAAGCAAGTATGACCCTCTCTTCTCCAGTGACGGAGGGAGGATTCAAAATCGTGATTCGGATTCCATATGAAAAGGGGGATTTGGCATGAACGTATTGATCGTAGATGATGAACGACATGTACGAGAAGCGGTCAAACTGCTCGGAGAATGGGACAGATGGCGTGTTTCAAACCTATACGAGGCGGAACATGGGGAAGAGGCAAAACGTTTACTGGATACCGGAACGATCGATTTAATGCTGACCGACGTCGAAATGCCTGGACTGGACGGATTAACGTTACTGGAATGGACAAAAAATCATCATCCAAAGGTCGTCACGATCGTGCTGACAGGGTATGATGATTATACGTATATGCGGCGTGCCATTTTGCATCAATCCTTTGATTATTTATTGAAGCCAGTTGATCCAGATGTACTCAATGATGCCTTGTCCCGCGCGATGGAATGTATCCATCCGGTAGTGGAATCAGGGGAAGCGATTGATCAAATCGCAAAATATATCGAAACGCATTATGCGGAAGAATTGACACTACAATTCATGAGCGAACGGTTTTACTTGAGCCGAGAGTATATATCACGGCGCTTCAAACAGCGTTTTTCTGTTAACTTATCTGATTACATTCAAACAATTCGTTTGAATCGGGCGAAGGAATTGTTGAGCGAGACGGAAGCGCGTATTTATGAAATTGCGCTTGAAGTCGGATATCAGGACGATAAGTATTTTCGGAAAGTGTTCAAAAAACAATTCGGTGTCACACCGAACGAGTTTCGTGAATTGTTGTCGATTTAAACGACTATCGAGGAGGAATCGTACATGAGTGTACACATTAACGCAGCTGAAGGACAAATCGCCGAAACGGTCTTACTTCCAGGAGATCCGTTACGGGCTAAATACATCGCCGAAACGTTTTTAGAGGATGTTGTTCTCTACAATGAAGTTCGAGGAATGTATGGTTTTACAGGTACTTATAAGGGTAAAAAAGTTTCTGTTCAAGGAACAGGTATGGGTGTACCATCGATGTCAATCTATGCGAACGAACTCGTTCAGTCGTATGGTGCGAAAAACTTGATTCGTGTCGGTACTGCTGGTGGCATTACTCCAGACGTTAAAGTCCGCGATGTCGTTATCGCAATGAGTGCTTCACATGACATGGCACAAAACCGCGCTCGTTTTAACGGATTAGACTACGCACCGACAGCGTCTTTTGATCTGTTGCATAAAGCCTATACAGCCGCAAAAGAACAAGGCATCGATGCAAAAGTCGGTCAAATCTTCACGACGGATCAGTTCTATCAAGATGATTTTCATCATTTCAAAAAATGGGCAGATTTCGGATGCCTCGCAATCGAGATGGAAGCAGCAGGACTGTATACGCTCGCTGCGAAACATAAGGTAAATGCATTGACGATTTTGACGATTTCGGATCATCTGTTGACAGGGGAAGAAACGACATCGGAAGAGCGTCAAACGACATTCAACGACATGATGAAAGTCGCGCTCGAGACAGCGATTCAATTATAAAGAGCAAGACGGAGAATCCTCTCCGTCTTTTTTCATATCGAAAAAGAGATATGGTAAGATGAAGGCAGTGTTATAGACCAGTTAAAGGAGAGATTCTCGGATGGAAACAACGATGACAGAGACAGTTCTTTCAGAACGCTTGCAATTACAACGGCACTTTTTCCGGACAGGGGCAACACGCAGTCTAGCCTTCCGCTTAAGTATGTTAACGTTCTTACGCCAAGCAATCGAAACACATGAAGCGGCGATTTATGAGGCATTAAAACAAGATCTCAATAAAGGACAGCATGATGCGTTCACGACGGAAATCGGATTCGTTTACGGAGAGATTCAACGGATGGAGAGACAACTCCGTCGACTGGCAAGACCAAAACGTGTCGCAACACCGCTTCTGCATATCGGGTCGAAAAGTGAAATCCAATACGAACCTTATGGCAATGTGCTTGTGATTGCACCATGGAACTATCCCTTCCAGCTCGCACTTGCTCCTGTCATTGGTGCGATTGCAGCCGGGAATACGGTCGTCCTTAAACCATCCGAGTTGACACCGAATGTCTCTCGCGTATTACGAGAAGTCTTTGAAACGGCATTCCATGAACGATTCGGAATCGTCATAGAAGGGGATGCTGAAGTCAGCAGTGCCTTATTAAACGAGCGTTTTGACTATATCTTCTTTACGGGTTCCACACGCGTTGGAAAAATCGTACATCAGGCTGCGGCGAAGCACCTGACGCCAGTCACGCTTGAACTAGGTGGAAAATCTCCGACGATCGTGCACAAGGATGCAGACCTTCGTCTAGCAGCGAAGCGGATCGCATGGGGAAAATGGTTGAATGCGGGACAGACATGTATCGCTCCGGATTATGTATTGATTCATGAAGACGTCAAAGAACGCTTCTTACAACTGATAGAAGAAGAAGCCTTTAAACAGTACGGAAACGGCGTAGGCGTCTCTTCATACGTTAAAATCGTATCGGACGATCATTTGAATCGTTTAAGCAATTATTTAACGCAAGGAACGATCGAATTCGGTGGACAAGTGGATCCGGAAACACGCAAGATGGCGCCGACCGTCATGACTGGTGTAGCAACAGATGCTCCATTGATGCAAGACGAAATCTTCGGACCGATCCTACCGGTGTTAACATACCGTGAAATCGAAGAAGTTATTACATTCGTCAATGATCGTGATAAGCCGCTTGCGCTTTATCTATTCACAGAGAATAAAGCCATCGAGCATCGCGTCCTTGAGCGAATTTCGTTTGGTGGTGGATGCGTCAATGACACATTGATGCATGTCGCACAGCACCACTTACCATTTGGTGGAGTCGGAGCAAGTGGAATGGGTGGATATCATGGCAAATATAGTTTCGAGACGTTCAGTCATCGGAAAGGAATCGTCAAAAATACGACGGCATTTGATTTACCGTTCCGCTACATGCGAACAAATAGCAATTCCAAATGGATGCGCTTTTTGTTATGATGAGCTGTGATTAATTGACTTAAGAAGGAGCTCTTCACTTGAAAGATCAAGTAAAACAGTGGATGAAACGAACAGGCTTGATTGAACGCGGTCTTCGTACCGTCATGAGAGTCTTTACATGGTTGCCACAAAAACGTAAGCGAATTCTTTTCGAGAGTTTTCTCGGAAAACAATATAGTGACAGTCCGCGTGCCATTTACGAATTGATGCGCGCGATGCATCCGGAGTGTGAGTTGATTTTCAGCAAGCAACGAGGTGTTGCATTTCCACCAAATGTCAAGACAGTAGATCGGTTGACGTTCCGCTGGATTTATTTACTTGCGACGTCACGGGTCTGGGTATCAAACAGTCGGTTACCGGGTTGGTTGATCAAACCGGAAAAAACGTTTTATCTCCAAACTTGGCATGGCACACCGCTCAAGAAACTAGCGCTTGATATGGATGATGTCCAAATGGCGAATACGACAACCGAACGATATAAACAAGGATTTAAGCAGGAAGCAGCAAAATGGTCTAGCTTAGTTTCACCCAATGCCTATTCCAGTTCAATATTTAGACGGGCATTTGCATTTGAAGGTGAGATGCTAGAAATTGGGTATCCTCGAAATGATATATTTTATCAAGAGGCGCGACATGCTAAAATCAAAGAAGCAGTATATCGCCACTATGATATTGATCATTCAAAAAAAGTCTTGTTGTATGCACCAACTTGGCGAGATAATGCATTCGAAGGTCAAGGGAAATATTCATTTGAGCTACCTTTTTCGCTAAATGAATTTGAAAAGCGATTTGGGGATGAATACGTTCTGCTTGTCCGAATGCACTATTTAGTCGGAAGTCGTCTCGACGTCACTGCTTATCCATCCGTTCGAAATACATCGGACTACCAGGATATCGCGGAGCTCTATCTGGCGTCGGACGCCTTGATCACGGATTATTCTTCTGTCATGTTTGATTTTGCGCACTTATCTCGTCCGATTTTATTCTATACGTATGATTTAGAACATTATCGAGATCAGTTGCGTGGATTTTACTTCGATTTTGAGCAGGAGGCACCGGGACCATTGTTGTCGACTGAAACAGCACTGTTTGAAGAGCTGAACCAGTTAGATGATTGGCACACACGGTATGCGTCAGCATTTCGAGTGTTCCAAGAGACGTATTGTCAATGGGATGATGGACAGGCTTCAGAACGGGCGATGAAGACGATCATAAAGAGAATTCACGGATAAAAGGGAGAGCAGAATCATGAAAAAGGTTATTACGTACGGAACATTTGATTTATTACACTGGGGTCATATCAACATCTTAAAACGCGCAAAAGCGATGGGAGACTATCTTATCGTTGCGATTTCAACGGACGAATTCAATCGTTTGAAACATAAGCAGTCCTACCATAATTTCGAGAATCGAAAGATGATTCTTGAAGCCATCCGTTATGTGGATGAAGTCATTCCGGAAAACAGCTGGGATCAAAAAGTAGAAGATGTGAAGAAGCATAACGTCGACCTCTTCGTCATGGGTGATGATTGGAAAGGCGAGTTCGATTTCTTAAAAGAGCATTGTGAAGTCGTTTACCTTAGCCGAACTGAGGGTATTTCTACGAGTCAGATTAAAACGGAATTAGCTTCGAAGTGATTGAAGAGGAGACCACACGACGACGTGCGGTCTTTCTTCGTAGAAGGGCAGGATGAAAGTGGTTAGAGAAGGAATCGTATGGGTCTATTTATTGTTGTTTCGTATTTGTTATGGTGTCTTTCGGTTGTTACCGCTTCGCCCCGTCACTTTATTTTGGATGACATACGGGGATAACGCAAAACCTGTTAATGATCGCTTGGCGCAGGAATTGCCAAATGAGAAACGGTATCTTGTATATGATCACCATTTCATGAAGCAGCCGGATTTATGGAAGTCAGACCGAATGCTTCGCTTTCGTCGATTACGGTTCGTCAGACTCGCATATTTACTTGCGACCTCCCGGACGGTTTTCGTCGATAATTATGTTGCGGAATTCAGTGTTGCTAAAACGCGAAGTGGAACACGACGTATCCAGCTATGGCATGCCGGCGGAACGTTAAAGCAGTTTGGACTAACTTCTTCGAAAAGCCTGTTCGTATCGGAACGGATACGAAATCGGTTCCGACGTGTCTATCAGGAATATGGTGATTTCATCGTGCCGGGGATGCGTTGTGCGACACAATTCATGGCACCGCATGATTTAAAACGATCTCATTTTAAACCGTTCGGCATGCCGCGGACGGATTATTGGTATGATGAGGTTCAGCGGGAACATCGGGCGCTTGATTTAAAAGAACGTTATGTAAAACCCGACCGCCGGATTCTATTGTATGCCCCGACTTACCGCGAATATAAAGGAACGGAAGATCACACGATTCAACAATTTGAACAACTGGCTAAAACAGGCTGGACGATTCTTGTTAAGTTACATCCGACGATTCGAGCGCTTTCGACCTATCGTTCCGCCCATATACATCTTGTGGATGACACGTATCAGATCAATGATTATTTGCTCATCACGGATGTTCTGGTGACCGACTATTCGTCGATTCCATTTGAAAGCTGTCTTCTTGAGGTTCCAACGTTCTTATACACACCGGACATCGATACATATCGACAACTACCAGGACTTGTCGATCAGTATCCAAAACCATTACCGGTGCGACAGACGGAGCAGATTGCGCAATTGATGGAGTGGATCGTGTCTGACGCGATACTTGAAGAGTGCCGTCAGCACATGCAAGAATTCCAAACAAGTTGGTATGATCACCCACCAGGTCAAGCAGTTGAACGAATCGTTCATCATTATTACGGAACAGGTATGTAATACTATATCTGACGATTGCTTTAGTTTTAGAAAGCGGTCGTCAGATACTTTTTCAAAAATAATGTGAAACATTGAACAAAGTTTGACAATCTTTTGAAAATCCATTCTTTTGAACTGTGATGTTCTATACTAAAAGCAGAAGAAAAGGAGAGGAGAAATGGATATGCTGACTTGTGGAACGACTGAAGCGAATACATTCATCTTATCACCTGAGACAAGAACGTTACTAGAGAGCTTCATGACGGAAACGACGTTCAAAAAGGATTCCATCGTCTGTTGGGAAGGGGAAATGAACGACAAGTTGTTTTATGTGAAACAAGGAGGCGTCAAACTATCGAAGTTGACGAAAAAAGGCAGTCCATTACTCATGTTCTTATATTTCAAAGGGGATCTATTTGGTGAATTTGATGTAGGAGAAGCTTTTCCGAGTTCATACAGTATCGAGACGATGGAGGATAGTATCATCGGTTTCCTCTCAAAAGAAAAATTAGAGGAACTCATGAGAAAGGATGGTACTTTTGCGCTTGAAATCATGCGGTGGCAAGCATTGATGCGGAAACAGACGGAGACTAAATTGCGCGACTTGCTATTGTTCGGAAAACCGGGTGCGTTAGCTTCGACGTTACTTCGTCTCATCGCGATGGAAGGGGAACAAGTAGGAGAAACCTACCGTCTTGCAAAACGTCCATCCGATGGGGAGTTTGGTCAATTGATTGGCGCACCGCGTGAAACGGTCAATCGGATGTTCTCCCAGTGGAAAAAAGAAGGTGTCATTTCGATGACGCCAAAAGAAATCATCATTCATGATGCACAATATCTGCGTGATCTGTGTCATTGTGAAGGATGCCCAGCAGGTGTTTGTCGAATTTAATAGATAGTGTACAAACAATTCAAACGTGAAGCAGAATTTTCTGTCTCATGTATGGATTGTTTTTTTTGTAGATGAGTCGTGCCTCCTTCTCTTGTTCAGATGTGAACTTTTTGTGTGTTTTTAGAAAGAAAAGTGCGGATTCTTCACATTTGAAGTGATATATATCACAGTTTCCGAACTTGCTGAATTCTTACAATAAAGACAAGTTCAAAGCAGGAGAGGAGTAATCACCATGGACCAAAAATCAGAATCAAACCTCAAAGGAACATTTATTGCCGTCCTGATCGTAGCAGGTATCATCATTGGGATGTGGAGCTCAATCTTTCTATTATTCTTATCACGGTAAGGGGGAGTCACAATGCATATTCATCGTCTAGAAAAAATCTGGCTGATTTTTGGAGCAGTGATGCTTGGCGTCTTTTTAACCATCATCGGCGTATCCGCTTTTGCATCCGGAAATCAACCGCCATCCGATGCAACATTGATTGATCCGACGAAAGTTGATCAAACGAAACCATTCGACAAGCCAGGACTAAAAAAAATCGATGACGACCGATACGAAGCGATCATCGTCGCACAAGCGTTCCAATTCACACCAAAAGATATGGTCATTCCCAAAGGGGCAACGGTTGATTTTTTGGTGACATCAAAAGATGTCGTCCATGGCTTTGAAATTGTCAAGACGAATGTCAATATGATGGTCGTTCCTGGTCATATCAATTCCATTGAATATACATTCAAGGAAGCTGGCGAGTATTTGGTCGTCTGTAATGAATACTGTGGATCGGGTCATCATATGATGGCAACCAAAATCAAGGTGGTGGAATAAGATGAATGCCATTTCAAAAAAATTAAGACAGTTCGAGATGGAGCGTGGTCTGCCTGCTACCGTCATCGGAATTAAGGAAGCGAAGCTCGCTTTCGCACATGTTAGTTTTTCGCTCGTTGCCTTATTGATTGGTGGTTTATGTGGATTGTTGCAAACGATGGTGCGGACAGGTGTCATTCCAGAAATTGCTGGAGTCGGCTACTATGAGCTTCTCACTGCCCACGGGTTAATGCTTGCGATCGTCTTTACGACATTATTCATATTTGGATTACTGTTTTCATTTTTAGGTCAATCCTTTGGACGTTTCGAAGACTTTCCTCGACGTCTCGGGTGGGTTGGGTTCTGGTTCATGATCCTTGGTGTCATCCTCGTCACATGGATGGTACTTGCAGGAGAAGCTTCCGTCCTCTATACATTCTATGCACCACTCAAGGCACATCCAGTATTTTATATTGGACTCGTCATCTTCGTCGTCGGAACGTGGATTGCTTCTGGTGCCATGTTCCGTATGTATGCTGATTATAAACGGGAACACCCTGGCGTTCATCCACCACTTCAAGCATACATGAGTATTATGACTGCCTTATTATGGGTGGTTGCGACACTCGGAGTAGCAGCGACGATTCTTTTTCAGCTCCTTCCCTTATCCCTTGGTTGGACGGATAAGGTCGGAATCGAGCTATCCCGGACGCTATTTTGGTACTTTGGTCATCCACTCGTCTATTTCTGGTTGTTACCTGCCTACATCGTCTGGTATACAGTCATCCCGAAAATCGTTGGTGGAAAGGTTTTTTCTGACGCGTTAGCACGTATGTCATTTTTATTGTTCCTCCTCTTTTCGTTCCCGGTTGGTTTTCACCATCAATTGTTAGAGCCGGGGATTTCTGCTTTTTGGAAGTATGTCCAAGTCGTCTTAACGTTCCTCGTCATCATTCCATCATTGATGACAGCCTTCTCGATGTTTGCGACTTTTGAGTTGGCGGGTCGTCGGAAAGGGGCGACCGGGGTATTTGGTTGGGTGAAAAAAATGCCGTATCGCGATGTACGTTTTCTTGCACCGTTCATCGGGATGTTGTTCTTCATTCCTGCAGGTGCAGGTGGTGTCATCAACGCATCCCATCAACTAAACATCATCGTTCACAATACGTTATGGGTCACAGGACACTTTCATATCACGGTCGGTGCCGCTGTGGCATTGACGTTCTTTGGAACGGCTTACTGGCTTGTCCCGCTCTTACGTGGTCGAACGTTAACAGCGGCAATGAATCGTCTTGGGCTTATTCAAACGGCTGCCTGGACGATCGGAATGCTCTTCATGTCGACAGCAATGCATATCTCAGGTCTACTCGGTAATCCACGACGGACGGGTCCTGCCGCCTACTTCAAAGATTCGATCGTCGCTGACTGGATTCCATATCATGTCGCCATGGCAATTGGTGGGACGATTTTATTCATCTCGATTCTATTGTTCTTGTATGCGATGTTCCAACTTGCATTTCGTACACCAAAAGGAACGGAAGAATTTCCGATTGCTGAAACGGAAGAAGAGGCGATGGCAACGCCACTCTTCTTTGAAAATTGGAAGCTATGGATTTTTGTAACGTTCGCTTTGATTGCGTTTGCGTACACAGTACCGATTTGGCATATGATTGAAAACGCCCCTCCAGGCGCTCCGGGATGGAAGCTTTGGTAATCGTTTCGTACAACATCAAAACCCCGAACGGTCTCTGACTAAGAGACGATTCGGGGTTTTTGGCATGCGCTTAAAGAATAAGTAATGAAGGGCTAAATCTTATTTGACGAGATTATGCTTGAAGGCATAGACGACAGCTTGTGTACGGTCTACGACATCTAGTTTTGATAAGATGTTCGAGACATGTGTTTTGACGGTTTTTAAGGAAATGAATAATTCGTCCGCAATCTCTTGGTTCGCCATACCACGAGCCATCAATTGAAGAACTTCCTGCTCACGTTCCGTTAAATCATCATGTAAGTGTGTCGTAGGACGACGAAGACGTTCCATCATTTTACCGGTCACTTGTGCTGCCATGACGGATTGACCGTTTGCTGTCTTGCGAATCGCTTCTGCGATGTCAAAGGCGCTAGCTGTCTTTAAAACGTAACTCATCGCACCCGCTTCAATGACAGGATAGACTTTCTCGTCATCAAGAAAACTCGTCACGACGAGAATTTTTGCTTCCGGCCAGTCTTTGCGGATCAACCGGGTTCCTTCGACGCCATCAACTGGCTCCATCACTAAATCCATCAAGATAACATCCGGTCGGTGTTCGAGCGCTAGCAAGGCTCCCGCTTGACCATCCGAAGCTTCAGCGACGACCTCGATGTCTGGTTGTGTGGAAAGGAAAGCAGACACACCGGCCCGGACCATCTCGTGGTCATCTACTAATAATACGCGTATCATACTTGCACCATCCGATCTTTTCTAAGTTTTACTTCGATTTGGGTTCCTTGTCCAGGAACACTGACGAGACGAATCGTTCCACCCATCTCAGCCGTTCGTTCTCGCATCGAATTGATGCCATAAGAGGCAAGTTTTTTTTCATCCACAACAAATCCAACACCATCATCATTCATGCTCAGGATAATTGTTTCGTTGAATTGCCGGAGCTCGATATCCATATGGGACGCTTTCGCGTGACGTAAGGCATTCGTTAATCCTTCTTGAACGATCCGGAACAACTCGTTTTCGATTTGTCGTGGGAGTGACATCTCTTCTAACTTCCAACTCAATTGTGTGGACTGCTTTCTAGATAATTCTTCGAGCAGTTGAGAAAGTCCTTGTTGTAACGTCATCCCTTCGAGTTCGACGGGGCGAAGTTGAAGTAAGAGCGAACGCATTTCAGACTGTGCCGTTTGTGCCATCGTCTCGACCATTTCGATTTGTTTGGCAGCAGCTTCAGGTTGAGACAAAATCGTCTGTTTGGCTGCTGTCGTCATCATCGAGATGGCATAAAGTTGTTGTGAAACGGAGTCGTGTAAATCACGTGCGAGTCGCTTGCGTTCTTCGGTGACAGCTTGAATCCGTACCTGTTCGACGTGCTGCGGACGCGTGCTGATCTTTTGAACGGTCTCGACTTGCTCGTCAATACGTTTTCCAATTCGTGACAGGCGTGTCAACGTATGAAAATAGGGACCGGGAACAATTGTGACATCTTTTCCTTGCTCCAGTTCGATGATGGCAGTCGTGACACGCTTGAAGTCACGACGCAAGAAAAAATAATGCATGCTACCGATAGCAAGCGGCAGTAGTAATGAGAGTCCGATGACGAGTAAAAGGACAGGAAAGTCTTGCTGACGGACGAAGAGAACATGCCAATCGACTTGGCGTGTACTTAAGAATAACAACGTCGTCATGACGGCTGTCAAGAAGCCCGTCATGACTTGCAGAGCGATGACACCAAGCGGAAATTGATCACGCTTCATATCGAAGACACCTCCACGTTGCCAATACCGAGCATGACATGAATACGAACCTTCCGCGTCGCTTCACCATATTCTGGTGCTCGGAATTGAATGCGTCGATTGAAGAAGGTCGGAATACGGCGGATGTCCGTCTTGACGCTTCCGAAGCCGATCGACGTGTCGAGCGTATAATCATAACCGGACGGTAAAAGAATCCGGACGTCCCCGACGACGCCACTGACGACGATCAATGTTTCACCTTCCGGGACATAGGCATGCGTCAAATCGATTTCTAAATCCTTGACGATGAACTGTTCACTTAAGTCCTGTAAGACATACGGTGCATCGGCCTGGGTCGAGAAGGAGTAAGCTGGTTGAATCTTGATGCCTTCCTCTTCATATTGATGGGGGGCAATCCGTGAAAACAAAAATTCACGGACAGAATGCCGTGTCACAAGAATGATCCCAAGATAGAGCAAAATTCCGGCAATGACAAAACCGATGGCAGCCGAACTGAGGACGACGCCAGCAAGAATGATCGTACCGACGATATAAAAGAGGATCGCTAGTTTTTCATGATTGCGCCGCCGGAAATGAATCCCGACGTAATACAGCAGGAAAGGGAATAAGACACCGAACAATACATTTCCTGCACCGGATAATAGGTCATAGAATAGACCAAGGGCGAACAGGATCGATACGTAACCGACCAGTTGTTTCGTACTTAATCGTCGCACGATCAATCTCCTTTCTAACATGACAAAGGGAGGCATACGCCTCCTTCGTCATGAACTGCTTATTGGTGAATGCGGCGTTCGAGTTCAGCGATACGCGCATCGATATCATCTTCATCAACGGCTGGTTGTTTTGCTTCAGGTTCTTCCGCCGTGAACGGATGTGCTTCTTCTTTTATAGTAGCATTTGGTTCGCGATCTAGCACCTGGTTCATCTTGTTTTTTAAGTTCGAAACGTTTTCGCGCATCATCCATTCGTACCGTTTGTTCTGTAGGTCTTCGAGCTTCAACTTCAATTCGAGGGCTTCACGTTCAAGCTCATTTAACTCACGTTTCGTTTCAGCGACGAGTTCTTCGAAGAACCGGTATTGCTCTCCGTAATGTTTCGATTCGATGGCAGCACGTTCGGCGAGTTGCTGTTCACCGGCTTCGTTTGCGATTTCAACTTGTTTGAAGCGTTTATCGGCTAAATCCTTCGCTTCTTCCTGCTTTTGAGTCAGTTCCAGCAATAATGTCCGTTGACGCTCAAGTAGTCGATCAATCTCTTTTAAATCAGCTTCTGTAGATCGAATATGACGAACGAGCTTTTTAGCAGGTACTTCGCCCTGTTCAGCGGCTTTTTTGACTTCTGTCATCATTTGTGTCGCAAAATCATTGAGTTGATCAAACACGTTTTTCATGAAAAATTCCTCCTTGAAAGTGGTAAACAGTATGGGTATTATCTTTAAATTTAGAATCGTTTTTCGTCTAAGTCTTTCCAGTCAGCTTCAAAATGTGTTGTTGACGTACGGCGGCGGTTAAAGAGATCTTGAACATTGACACGCTGTAGTTTCATACGCATGTAACCAACGTACAATGCGATGGCTGCTGCGATTCCGATGACTGCCCAGATGTTTGAGAGGGCAAGTCCGATTCCGATGGCTGCTAGAAATCCGAAACCGAGTTTCGCTGGCCATTTGTTCGATTGCATGAACTTACTGATCGAATAGAACGCAAGTAATGCCCCTAAACCAAGTCCGATCATATGTGGTAATGTTCCGATGACAACGGCGAGTAATGCGAGTCCGGCAAGAACCATCACCAATTGTTTTCCTTTCGATTGCTTCATGAGGAAGCCTCCCTTGTGTTGATACCTTTATAATACGGAAGTCCTTCTGTTCGTACGACGCTCTTTGGACCGTATTTGCTCTCGGGCTTAAGGCGGAGAGAAGGTCTGACTTTGAGGGAAGCGCTACCAGAAACATTGATTGATATGATATTCTATAAAGGAATCGAATCGAGAGGAGTGATGTTGATGAGTGCAACAATCAACGCTAAAAAAGTAACATGTGTCGAAAACCAGGGAGGGGTTTCCCTCCCTTAAATCAGAGGAGGAAACCATTTGAACGAATGGGGTACACCACCTGTCTACGAAACGACAGGAACAGAACAACTGGGACGAATCACGGCCGTCTACCAAACGCATTATCGTGTCATGACGGACACAGGAGAATCACTTAGCGAACTGTCTGGTAAGCTGCGTTTTCAATCAGGAACGAAAGCTGAATTGCCAGCGGTTGGAGACTGGATCATTCAAACAGAGCGAGAGCCAGGCAAAGGACGAATCGAACGGGTCTTGCCACGGTCGTCTCAATTTTCCCGAAAAGCGGCAGGGACGGAGACCGAGGAACAAATTATCTGCGCGAATGTCGACGTTGCCTTGCTCGTCATGGCTTTTGGACATGACTTCAACGTCCGTCGACTGGAACGTTATTTAACGGTTGCTTGGGATGCAGGGGTGACACCAATCATCGTCCTGACGAAAAAAAGTTTGATGCCGTCGATCGAAATAGAACTGCAGGCTGTCGAAGCGATTGCGTTCGGAACACCAATCCTTGCCGTTGATTCTTTGACGGGTGACGGATTAGAGGAACTACGTGCCCAGTTACAAGTCAAGCAAACGATCGTGTTAGTCGGATCGTCCGGCGTTGGGAAGTCGACGCTCGTCAATGCTTTAGCTGGAGAACAGTTAATGGAGACGGGTGGCGTACGGGAAGACGATGAACGTGGACGTCACACGACGACACATCGCGAACTGAAACGACTGGCGAACGGTCTATTGCTTGTTGATACACCGGGGATGCGAGAATTGGCCTTATGGGATGGCAGTGACGGTTTATCGTCGACGTTTTCCGATATTGAGGAGCTTGCTGAAAACTGTCGTTTCCGAGACTGTGAACATGATAAGGAACCGGGATGTGCCGTTCGGATAGCTTTAGAAGATGGCACACTAACTGCTGAGCGCTGGAACAGCTTCGTCAAGCTAAAACGAGAAATCGCCTATGCGGAACGCAAGCAAAACGTGGCGTTGCAGGCGGCGGAGAAAGAAAAGTGGAAAAAAATCCACAAGCAGGCCCAAGCGCATACGAAAGTGAAGTATCAAAAGCGATAATACGATTGATATATGAAAAGCATCTGCAACGGAAAAAGGAGTCTCTTTTTCTATGCAGATGCTTTTTTCTCGTTATTCTTTTGAAAGTGATTCATTTGTTTCTGTATTGAACGGCACGTTACCCGTCAAAGCATCAAGACGATGTAGATCGGATTGAATCGCTTCAGGGTCACTTCGGCGCGCGTTTCGTACCGTGGCCGTTCCGACCGGATGATCGTTGAATCCAGTCGTTAAGTCAAACGTCCGGTTCGATAGCCGATCGGTAAAATAACGATCGTGAGAGACGAAGAGGAGCTCACCAGGGAAGACATCGAGGGCGGCTTCGATTTGTTCACGAGTCGCAAGATCCAAATAGTTCGTCGGTTCGTCGAGAATAAGCAAGTGAGCACCAGAGAAATAAAGGCGTAAAAAGGCGATTCGACATTTCTCACCCATACTGGCGTCGGAAATCGACCGGTAAACATCATCGCGACGGAATAAAAAGCAGGCGAGCAACGTCCGGGCGTCCGTTTCACTCATCGTGCCGAACTCGAGCAATGCCTCTAACAACGTACCGGATGTCGGTAAATGGGAAAGAGCTTGTGAAAAATAGCCGGTTTTTAATCGAGGATGGCGGATGACTGTCCCTTGATTAGGAGCATATTCGCCCTCAATGAGACGCAGTAAGGTCGTTTTCCCACTTCCATTCGGTCCAATGACAGCAATCCGGTCACCGCGATCGATTGAAAATGAGACATCGTTTAGAATGGTTTTCGTCTCATATCTAAACGTGACGTGTTCGAACGAAACGAGTCGCTTCGCATGAATCGCTTCATGTTCAAATGCGACGTGAACAGTCGGTGCAACCTCTGGCTTTTTAACACGATTCTCCAGTAAGCGCTCAAGCTGTTGTTCTTTTGCTTTGACCTTTGTTGCGTGTTTAGCGGCTTTCTTTTTCGCATATGGATCGCGTTCACTCGCTTGATCCGAAGCTTTTTGATGCCATTGCCGGTATCCTTGAATCATGCGTGTCAGCTCTTTACGGGTGCGTTCTTGTTTTTCGTACGCTCGTTGTTGCGACAGAGCTTGATGTTCCTTTTGTTCTTTATAGGACTGATAGTTTCCGCTGTATCGCGTTGCCCCTGATTCGGATAATTCAATGACGGCATCAGCCGTTGCGTCGATGAAGAATCGTTCGTGTGAGACATAGAGAATCGAGGTCCGTGACATGTTGACCCATTCCGTGAGCCACTCGAGTGTCTCTTGATCCAGATGATTCGTCGGTTCATCGAGAATGATGAAATCAGGTCGTGATAGAAGCAGACAGGCAAGTTGGAGGCGCGTCTGTTCACCACCGCTTAAACTGGATGCTTTGTGTGTCCAGAGTGCTTCCTCTAATTTGACTTCTTTTAAGACGCGTGCTGCATCTGCTTCCAGCGAGAAGGCGTCCTGATCGATTGCTTGTTGATAAATCGTCAAGTCACCATTTATGGCATTAGCGCGAAGTTGATAACGAACCGCATCCGCTCGTTCGACGACATCAAGAACGGTGTGATCGCCCGCCACAAAGTGTTGTGATAGTAGACCGAGTTTTTTGTAATGACGCTTGATCGAACCGTCAGTCGGTTGAAGTTGATCAGCGATCAAGTGTAACAGTGTCGTTTTTCCGATGCCGTTCGGACCGATTAAGGCGACATGTTCACCGGTATGAATATGAAAAGAAACGTCCGAGAAAAGGCGTCGTTCGTCGTAGTCCATCGATAGGTGTTGGATCGTAAGTGTTTCAGTAGGCATAAAAGCAGCTCCTTTAGTGTTCATTTCCGATAAGATGAAATGAAAAACACACCATCCGAAGCGAGCGGATGGTGTGCCGGAGTGTAACTCAAAGAAGGCGATGACCAGAGGATGGTCACACCGAAAAAGAGCAGACTCGTAGCGTCAGACATCCGCAACTGCATTGCGAAAGAGATGATTTCATTCATCAAGCGACGTGTACGAGTGATTGCTTCATTTCGGTGTTGTACCTCCTGTTCATAATCTATGATGTCATTGTAACAAATTGGAAACGTTAACACAAGTACGATTCAAGTAGGGTTTGCGCAGCGTTTGTTTCTTCTCGTGAAGGGGGAAGCACATCAGTTAACGGATAAGCAAGACCAAGGTTTTCCCACTTATAGACTCCGAGTTGATGATACGGCAGTACCTCGACGCGCTCGACGTTTCCGAGCGTCCGGATGAACTCGCCGGTCTGACGGAGGAAATGTTCCGACATCGTAATACCTGGAACGAGGACGTGGCGAATCCAGACGGGAATGTTTCGCTCGGCTAGGCGTTTTGCGAAGGCGAGTGTATTGGCGTTACTTCGTCCAGTCAAGACGCGACAAGCAGCATCGTCGATATGCTTGATATCGAGCAGAACCAAATCCGTCGCATCGAGAATGGCGTCGATGTTTTTCGGGACGACGGATCCCGCGGTATCGATGACCGTATGCAGTCCATGCCGCTTCGCTTCTGTTAAAGCAGCCTCTAGGAACTCTGGCTGAGCGAGCGGTTCACCTCCAGAGAAGGTGATTCCGCCACCCGTCGCCTCGAAAAAGGAGCGATAGCTGATCGCTTCTTTTACGACTTCGTCTGCTGAGACACGCTGTCCGCAACCGAACTCCCATGTATCCACGTTATGACAGTATTGACACCGTAGTGGACATCCTTGCGTAAAGACGATGAATCGAATGCCAGGACCATCGACTGTTCCACATGATTCAACGGAATGGATCATACCATAGGTCATTCTGCTCACTTCCTTTCACATACTACACATCATTTTAGAGAGAACCGTGGAACGTACGATTGATGACATCAATCTGTTGTTCACGCGTCAGTTTAATGAAGTTGACGGCATAACCGGAAACCCGAATCGTTAACTGTGGATACTGTTCCGGATGCTCCATGGCATCAAGTAACGTCTCACGGTCGAAGACGTTGACATTCAAGTGATGACCTTTTGAAGTCGTACCACCCATATATCCGTCAAGTAATCCGACCGTATTGCGAATACGTGTTGCTTCCTCCTTACCAAGTGCTTTTGGAACGATCGAGAACGTGTAGGAGATACCATCGAGCGCATGTTCATATGGTAGTTTCCCGACAGACGTCAGAGCAGCGACAGCACCACGGGTATCACGTCCATGCATCGGGTTAGCACCCGGTGCGAATGGTTCACCCGCACGGCGTCCGTCGGGTGTATTTCCTGTCTTTTTACCGTAGACAACGTTTGAAGTGATCGTCAGGACAGACTGTGTCGGGAGCGCATTGCGATACGTTGGATGTTTACGGATTTTCTCCATGAATAGCGTCACGAGATCAACCGCCATCTGATCGACCCGTTCATCGTTATTCCCGAACTTTGGAAACTCGCCTTCGATCTTGAAATCAACTGCAACCCCATCCGCATCTCGGATTGGACGAACTGTCGCATAACGGATGGCGGATAGACTATCAGCGACGACTGATAAACCAGCGATGCCGCATGCCATCGTCCGTAAGATTTCCGGATCATGTAAAGCCATTTCAATCCGTTCGTAGCTGTACTTATCATGCATGTAGTGGATGACATTCAGTGTGTTGACGTACAGTTCCGCGAGCCAATCGAGTTGACGATCATAAGCCGCCATGACCGTCTCGTAATCGAGTACTTCATCGAGCATCAATGGTGTAGCTGGGGCGACTTGGATTTTGAGCTTCTCGTCCATTCCGCCATTGATCGTATAGAGTAATGCTTTTGCCAGGTTTGCTCGAGCACCGAAGAACTGCATCTGTTTCCCGATCCGCATCGCGGAGACACAACAAGCGATGCCGTAATCATCCCCATAAACCGGCAACATCAAATCATCGTTCTCATACTGAATCGAGCTTGATATGATCGACATCTTCGCGCAGAATTCCTTAAATCCGCGTGGAAGCTGAGTGGACCAGAGAACAGTTAGATTCGGTTCAGGTGCCGGACCGAGTGTCGAGAGCGTGTGTAAGAAGCGGAATGAACTTTTCGTGACATTTGATCGACCATCTTCACTCATCCCGCCAATCGATTCCGTTACCCACGTCGGGTCGCCAGAGAAGAGATCGTTATAGTCCGGTGTTCGTAAGAATTTGACGATCCGAAGTTTCATGACAAAATGATCGACGAGCTCTTGTGCTGTTTCTTCCGTCAAGCGGCCGGTCGCAAGATCACGTTCGACATAAATATCGAGGAACGTCGAGACGCGACCGAGTGACATAGCTGCACCATTTTGTTCTTTGATCGCAGCAAGATAAGCAAGATAGACCCACTGGAATGCTTCTTGTGCTGTTTCTGCAGGGCGGGAGAGATCAAAACCATAGCGAGTTCCAAGCTCGGTCAATTCCGTTAATGCGCGCAATTGTTCATTCATTTCTTCGCGGTCGCGGATCATCGATTCAGAGAGGAAGCCGCCACGTGCCTTCAAGTCTCGCTTACGTTCTTCAATCAAACGTGCTGTTCCGTACAAAGCGACACGACGATAGTCGCCAATGATCCGCCCACGTCCATAGGCGTCTGGTAATCCTGTGATGATACCGGCTTTACGCGCGGCGCGCATCTCTGGAGTATAAGCATCAAAAACCCCTTGGTTGTGTGTTTTTCGGTAATCGCTGAAAATTTTCGTGACGGTCTCGTCTGCTTCAAAGCCATACGCAGCTAAGGCATCATTCACCATCCGAATCCCGCCGTTCGGATGAATTGAACGTTTGAACGGTTCATCCGTCTGTAAGCCGACGATTTTTTCAAGAGAGGGATCCAGATACCCTGCATCATGCGAGAGAATCGTTGATGGTGTCTTGGCATCGACGGCATACACACCACCACGTTGTCGTTCTTCATTCGTCAACTGTAGAATTTGTTGCCAAAGCCGTTGCGTCGCTTGCGTCGGATCGACTAAAAAGTGATCATCACCTGTATATTCCGTGCGATTGAGCCGGATGAAGTCTGCAACATCGATTGTCTTGATCCATTCGCCAGACGTAAAGTTTGCCCAGGCACTCGTTTTTTCTAATAACATGGATACCACTCCTTTAAAATTGAGCTAATGATCAGTTCCTTATGTGAATAGTGTAACAAAAGGAGGTAGAGATTCCCTTTACGTTCATGTGAATATTTTAACAAGTGAACAAACGTTGATATGACGGGCTTTCTTTATTTCTGTACCTATGAAAGAGTGAAGATTAAAAAACAGTTGAAGTCTGGTAAATCAAGATTTTCACGGAACTGTATGAGCTGATTTGAAAAAGATCCACTAGCACAGTTGAAACTGTGAGGAATGTCACGTTACGGTATCTTGTGTTTTTAGGACGTATCGTTGACAATGAAAAAGGGAACATAGAACGTGGAGGTGTGCCAAATGGAGTATGTGTCATTAACGCAACAAGGAGATTATCAGTCGGGAGACTGGGTCTCGCTGAAAATCGGATCGGAAGGTTCGACGCGAACTGGGATGATCACAGAATTTGAAGGTGATGGATTCTGGATTCGGTTTGAAGATGATTTTGATTATGAAGACTTTATCGGCTATGATGAATCGTACTGGATTGCGCTTGTTCGCCGTCCCGTGGACGTAAAAGCGACGTATGCGAGTCTTGCCGTGTATCCGGCACTCGCTGCAGAATTACAGGATCGTGTCATCCAAGGCTTCGAGATTTTAAAGGAAGAAGCTGGTGAAGAAGAAGTCCGGTTCCACATCCGATTGCTCGACGCAGGAAATGAATATACACAGACATTACGGGGATACCGTGATGCATCAGGAGATCATGTCGAATACGTAACGGCATGATGGAATTAAGAGAGTAGGAGAAATCGTTATGAACTTTACAAAACCATTTTTACAGGAAGCATGGGAACGGGCGCGCTTTACAGAGTTGATGCCTGTTCAAGAACAAGCGATTCCGTTGTTGCGCGAAGGAAAAGATGTCCTAGCTGAAGCGCCGACAGGAACAGGGAAAACGCTTGCTTATGTCATTCCAGCTTTAGAAAAGATTGAAGTGGAAGAGCCACACGTGCAAGTCGTCATCACGGCACCAACACGGGAACTCGTCATGCAAATTCATCAAGTCATTCAATTATTTGCTCAAGGAAGTGGTATCAAATCCGGTGCATTCATTGGTGGTGTTGAATTAAAGCGACAATATGAACGATTGAAGAAAAAGCCGCAAATCATCGTCGGAACACCGGGACGTCTCGTCGAGTTGATTGATTCGAAGAAGCTGAAGATGCATAAGGTGAAATTGATTGTTTTAGATGAAGCGGATCAAATTTATGAAAGTGGCATGAGTGACTCGGCGACGCGAATCGCAAATAGTGCGCTACGCGATCGACAACTGGCATTTGTCTCAGCGACATTGCCGGAACGGACAGCAGAATGGGGACGGACGCTTGCGAATGATCCTGAGACGATTCGTGTTGAGCGTGCCGTCAGCACACAAGTGACATTCGGTTATTTGGAGACTTCACGTCGTCAGAAACCGGAATTGTTACGTCGTCTGGCGAACATGCAAGGATCAAAAGTGCTGACATTCATCAACAATCGCTCATTCCTTGGACCATTGAATGGCGAGTTGAGTAAATTCTCACTGAAATACCGGATTTTAGACGCTGAAAAAGGAAAACGAGAGCGGATGGAGACCTTGCGTTCTTATAAAAAGGGAGAGTTTCCTTTACTCGTCACGACAGGTCTTGCGGCGCGTGGGCTTGATATCGAAGCGGTCACACACGTCGTCCATTACGATTTACCGGAGTCGCTTGACGATTTCGTACACCGTTCAGGTCGGACGGGACGCGGAAACGCAAATGGGATGGTACTTGCACTTGTCACGGATCAAGATTTAAAACACTTAAAAACACTTGCAAAGCAAATGGGCGTCGAGATGGAGCCAATGGAAATTTACCGCGGAGAAGTCATTCCGAAACGTGAATTCACAGCTCCTCAGACGATTAAGCGACCGGCTACTCCTCACCGGAAAGGGCGATCGAAATGAAGAACGATCGAAAAGTAATTCCATTTCCGACGACGGTTTCTGAAGCGGAAATGAATGCAGCCTTGAAGAAAATGTATCAGGAAGCAGCAACAGCACGCAGTACGGACTGGGTCGCTTTCATTGAAGAGATTGCGACAGAAGGACGTTGGTATTTAAAAGATGCTGAATTGTTCCGGGACTTATTCGTTGACTGGGCGATCTTCTATGAAACGGATGATCAAGGAAAAACACCGCACGGTCGTTTTCTCGAGCAGATAAAAGACGAGCTATCACCTAGTCTCTATCGCGCCTTGCGTGGATTAGCTGACCCGATGCCGTCGCTGTTTCAAGTCGATGCAGATGGTGTTGTTGATTTAATGTCGAAACAGACGTATCAAACGGATTTGGCTGAGATTGAAGTCGAACCGGGGGATCTGTTGATTGGGAAACTGCTCTATATTTCTGGTAAGTGGCGCTTTGCGATTGCCTACATGAAGGTAGCGCGCGCATTAGTACCAGAAGTCCTCGCTTTGTTGACGGACTTTGTGGATGAAGTGGGAGAAGACGCGTTACTTCGTCAATATCCAGAGTTTTGTGCGGAATTAATCGACTTGCTCCTCGATATCGAAGAAGGTAACATTGCACCAAGACCAGAAGAATAACTCAAAAAACCTAGGACACGTTGACTACAAAAAGTCATATGTCCTAGGTTTTTTTCATGGGTCCGCTCGATATAAAGCGACATCATTCTTATCCCGATGTTTCACGCGATACATGGCAAGATCGGCTTGCTTTAAACATGTTTCAAGATCGGCCTCATGACACGCTGTCACTCCGATGCTTGCGGAAACGAATAAAGATTGTCCTTTGTAGACATAGGGACGTCTTAAAAATTGTAAAAAGGATTTACATTTTCGGCGTAAGGAGAGTTCATCATCGGCTTGTAAAAGGATCGCGAATTCATCTCCACCGAGGCGATACACGGATTCCGAAGAACTTGTATGTTCGCTCAATCGCTTCGCAACTTCAATTAATACATAATCTCCTGCCTCGTGACCATACGTATCATTGACTTGCTTAAATCCATCTAAATCGACTAAGGCAAGATAATTCTTATCGGAGAGTCGATTTGAGAAATCTCGTTCTAAGGAACGACGGTTTCCGATATTAGTCAAAGCATCATGATAGGCATGGTATTCGATTCTCTTTTGACGAATTTTGCTTTCCGTGACATCATGTAAAATCGTGAATCGTCCCATCGAGGTAGCGGCAATTTGAATCGGAATATCAATGATTTCATAGCGTCGACTTTGTTCATCCTCATACTCATCAACGTTCGTTTCGAGCATTTCTAACAAATGACGCATCGTACGAGGAACATGTTCAATCGTCATATCTGGCAAATGAAACAGACGTTGGGCAGCTAAATTCGCGTACAGCGCAGTGCCGGACTGATCGAGTCGAATCATCGGATCAGGATGACCGAGGAAGAGTGGAATGACCTGTTGTTCACTATCTTGGATTTGTTGTTTTCGATGTTCAATGCGTGAAGCGAGTTGTTCATTTCGTTCGTGTAATTGTGCGACAATCAACCCATGTTGACGGGCAATCAAGATTTGTCGAACGATTAGTAGGAATAATATGATAAAGATGTCGAGTTTTCCACCTTCTTGTTCCACCATGTAGTGGATGAACAAAGGGATGGCCAGTAAAGGAAGCCACGAACGGGGAATGACCGTCGTTCGAGCAGTTCCTTCTTCAATATGATCAACATGCCATAGAATAGCTGCGCTTTGCGCCAAACGAATCAATATCGGGAAGAACACCAGATAATTCGCTGAAAAATCAGGGAAGTAGACACTAGAGACTTCATAGATACCACGAATGAAAATGGATAAGAATAATAGAAATAAGGCCATCCGTGATACCCAATGTGTTTCTTGGATGAACGTAAAATAGAAAAAAACGAACAAACCGAGTGATGTGTTCGTAATGACGATGATGGCATAAGGAACAGTCTGAAGCCCAGGGTTCGTCAGTTCATTGAGGACATGGAATGCGACAAGTCCAATGAAAATGACGATAATCGCGGCATCAACGAAAGCAAGTACATGTTGTCCGAGTGTTCGTTTTGTGATGATTCGGTAAAAAATCGCGTATAAGAATACGTAATGGGATATTGAAAATAAAATCAGGCTATAAATAGATGGAATTGGAAAGTCTGAATAGACAAAACGTAACGTCTCAAAAATGGAACCGATATAGGATAAAACCAGTGATCCTAAAGCAATCAGCCAGAAATTTCGTCTGGGTACGACTAATATTTGTTCCTTACGATAAGCCGTAAGAATGAAGTAAGCGATCAACCCAAGTGATACATACTGAAGTACCTGTTCGACAATCCCATTAGAGATGGAAGGAGTCCATGTAGTAAGGATCATTAGAATAAAAGAGATGACGAGCATGGCAGGGAACCAACGGATGAAGTAGTTTGATTTAAGCACGGGATCCCTCCTAACGTTTGATGTGGACAGCGAACATATAGTTATTTTTCTCGTTCTTCTTGATCTGGTACATGGCTTCGTCTGCCCGAATCAATAACTGTTCTGAACTCTTACCGTCTTCAGGGTATAAGGAAATTCCGATAGATGGTGTGATACGAAGCGTATACGTGTTGATATAGAATGGATAATTTAGGATTTCGAGAACGTGTTCGGCAAACTGTCGAGTTTCCGAGGCAGATGCCTGAATGAAGATCAAGAATTCATCTCCACCAAGGCGTGCGACGAGATCAGTTGGCGTCGTCATTGATTGAAGACGCGTTGCTGTTTCTTGTAGCAGTAAATCACCGACATCATGTCCATAGGTGTCATTGATTTGTTTGAATCCGTCCAAATCTATGAATAATAAGGAGCCATAATCTAACGTTGGCAGAGTTAGATAGAGTTGCTCCTCGAAGTAACGCCGGTTTGGTAAACGAGTGAGTGAGTCATGGTATCCCATACGTTCTAGCCATACTTCCTGTTGATAGTCTTCTGTGACATCCGCTAAGACGACGAAATAGCGTTGCTGATGTGGNNACATGTAGGAGGTGAGCAGGATAGGTCGACTGCTTTTGTTGAAGCAACGGGATGAGCCGATCAAGTTGACGGCGTTGACTCGGTCCGAGCGGTAAATCATTCCATCCTGCTTCTGCAGCGGCTGGATTGACGGATCGAATTTGATACATGTCATCGATTTCAAAAACGATTTCTGGATAAGACAAAAAAAGTGACGTCAGTTCTTTTTCACGCAACTGTAGCAACTCTGTTTTTTGATGAACGATGTCTTCTAGATTCGTTTGTAATGCCGTTGTTTCCTGTAACAACCGAAGATTTTCCCGGTATGAAAAAAGCTGCCGTGTTAAAAATAATAAAAACGTAATACCAATAGACAACAAGAAGAAGGTTCGAGAGACAGGATAAAACGTAATATAAAGAATCAGCGCAGATAATAAGATGTAAACCAACAGTGAACGCGTAAGTGTCTCGACTCGAATGAGATTTGCTTGCTCCTCACGACTCATGGGAAGTGTACGTGTGTTCAGAAAGGCGATGAGGAACAGACCGCTAAGTGGATATAGCGGAAGCAATAGACCCGATATTTGCGGTTCACCGTTTAATAACAAGGTATAAAACACGAAGTTTGTCATGCCGAGAATGAATGTTCCGAGGACAAGAAAGATAAATCCTGATCGTGATACGTTCCGTCTTAACCCAGACGCATAGAGTAAAAAAAAGAAAAGCGTCAACAAAATTGTCAAAAAGGCATAAAATGTCCAACTGATTTGCTCGAGTGTCGTTCGCGTATAAGAGGGAACAAAGCGGAAAATAGCGATATATCCAGCAATCATTGAAACAGCGAATAAAGTCAAGGAATCAAGAATCAATAACTTTTGTTTTTTGAATAATGTCAAATCTAATTGTCGGAAAAAGAAAAGGACCATCATTGTCAAATGAATCGTATAAGGTAAATCCAGCAAGACGTTCAAATTGACATCGTTCCATTGAAAGAAACGTCCAATCATATTCAGGAAATCGCCTAAAAAATAAGAGAAGAAAGCGATGGATAACCACTTGTACGGAAGGGAAGGTTGTTTGAAAGCCGTCGATCGACTAAATAAGAAAATCATGAAAGAACCGCTTAAACTAATAAGTGCCGAGAGTTGTAACGAAAGGTCTTGTGGCAATAGCCAGAGCAGTATGTAAGTAATGACTAAGTAGAATGCGACGATAGGGTAGATGTTTTGAACCATCCGTTTCACTAGAACTCCTCCTTTCGCAAGCCTTCCTCCAAAACGAAATATGCTATAACATTACCCGATATCTAATATGAATTCACATTTATTTTCATAATTAAAAATAAAAGTAAGAGATGTTTTCTATTTCATAAAAAAAGCGGAACTCTTCTAAGTGAAGAACTCCGCTTATCGGATTTATTGATGAGATTGGCGATGGTTTTCAAATGCCTCGATTTTTTCAGAAAGATATGTCCAATATTCCATTCGCTCGTCAAGCGTCGCTTTGGTCTTTTCGATGGCTTGATACAATTCATTGACCTTTCCGAGATCACTTCCTGCTGAAGCGAGATCAGCCTCTAATTGCTCTAGTTCAACTTCACTCTCTTCAATTTGTTGCTCAATGATAGCCCAATCTTGTTGTTCCTGATAACTTAGTTTCTTTGGCGTCTCTGTTTTTGGTGCTGTAGCAACCTCTGCCGTTTTTTCAACGACGATTGAGGGAACGGGTGCTGCCATTTGCTCAAGATAGTCTGTATATTGTCCGTAATAAAAAATGATGTTTCCATCTTCAAATGCAATCAGGCGATCGACGACCCGATCGAGGAAGTAGCGATCATGACTGACTGTGATGACAGTACCTGGGAATGATTCTAAATAATCTTCTAGTACGGATAAGGTCTCGGTATCCAAGTCGTTCGTTGGCTCATCAAGGAAGAGGACGTTCGGTTCTTCCATCAAAATCGTTAACAATTTCAGACGTCGCTTTTCGCCACCAGAAAGCTTGCCGATTTGTTTATATTGTGCTTCCGGTTTAAAGAGAAATTGTTCGAGCATCTGACTTGCTGTGATCTCCTCACCGGCGAGTGTCGTAATGACTTTTGCGATCCGTTCGACCTCATCGATGACGCGGCGTTCGGGATGCGTGAATTCGGCGAATTGACCGTAAAAACCGATCTTCACCGTTTCGCCGTGAATGATCTCACCCGTTGTTGGCTCTAAGNNATTGAAAGAAGTGTCGATTTTCCACTACCGTTTCGACCAACGATGCCATACCGCTCTTTGCGTCCGATCAGAGCGTCAAACGATTCAAAAAGTGTCCGTTCACCAAATCGGTGCGAGACGTCATATGCTTCAATGACTTTCTTGCCGAGGCGGGTCGAACCGACCTGTACTTCAAGTGTCGCTTCTTCTTCCTCGTAAGAAAGGTCTTGTAAAGCATCCACGCGCTGGATCCGGGCTTTTTGTTTCGTCGTCCGTGCTTTTGCTCCGCGACGCAACCAAGCGAGTTCGCGACGGAGGATGTTTTGACGTTTTTCCTCCATAGAAGCCGTCCGTTCACGACGTTCGGCACGTTTTTCAAGAAACGATTCATAGTTTCCGACATAGAAATAAGCTGTTCCATTTGCGATCTCCATCATATGATTCGTGACACGATTCAAGAAATAGCGATCATGAGTGANNGATTCAAGAAATAGCGGTCGTGGGTGATGAGTAAGATAGCGCCTCGATAATCGGCCAGGACGGTCTCAAGCCAAGCGATCGTATCGGCATCGAGTTCGTTCGTCGGCTCATCAAGCAGGAGGAGATCAGCTTCATCGAGTAAGGCTTCAGCGAGTCCGACACGCTTACGTTGTCCTCCGGAAAGAGAGCCGATCAACGCGTTCAAGTCGAGGATGCCGAGTTTGTTTAAGATCATCTTTAAACGCGATTCCGTGTCCCACGCTTGCGCGGCATCAACCTCGGTTTGCGTCGTGATGAAGCGGTTGAGTAACGTCTCACTTGTCGGATCCTGTTCGAGCGCTAGTCGTGCCGTTTCGTAGTGGCGCAACGCGTTGATCGTTGGTGTGTCACCCGACAGGAGTACTTCCATGACAGTCCGATCTTCCGGATAATCGGTCGTTTGCGATAGCAAACGGATCCGATAATCATTTGGATGATGGATCGTACCAGCATCTGCTGTTTCTTTGCCTGCTAGAATGTGCAGGAGGGTCGATTTACCGGTACCGTTGACGCCAATGATACCGATCCGGTCACCAGGAGAGACGGAAAACGTGACATCTTCGAAGACAATTTTATCGGCAAATTCTTTTTTGAGATTTTCTACTTTCATTAACATATTAGACACCTTCTACAATCTGTTTGATTTGATGTTCGACCGTCTGAACGAGTTCTTTCTGTGTCATCGTGCTCGGGTCAATCGACGGCAAAATCGTGACTTCGACTGTAGCCGGACGGATCTTACCCGTTTCCTCCATGACACGATAACTACCTGAAATCGCGACTGGTACGACGCGTGCGCCACTTGATGTCGCAAGGGTAAAACTTCCTGCTTTGAATTCCGCCATCGGTCCGCCTTTTGAACGTGTTCCTTCTGGGAAGATGATCATTGATTGTCCGTCCTTGATCGTGTCGACACCAGAGCGGATCGCTTTTAGTGATTGGCGTCGGTCTTTTCGGTCAATCATGACACACCCCATCAGATTCATCCAGACATTAACGATTGGAATTTTATTCACTTCGATTTTTGAGATGAATGCTTTTGGTTTATCGATTTTTCCAAGTAGAATCGGAACATCGAAGTTTCCTTGGTGATTCGAGATGAACACGACAGGTTCATTTGCCGGGATATGTTCATGCCCCGTCACATGGACACGAACGCCAGCGAGTCGGAGGAGAGAGTTCGCCCAGGCGCTCGCTACACGCTGAACGAATGCATAGCGCGCGAGATGCGTTCGACGTTTTGCGGTTGGTAAAAACGGTAAGGTACAGGGTAAGACAAGTCCAAAATAAATGAACCAAATGACAGTACGGATCATGGTAAAGTGACAACTCCTTTTTTCATTGCTGATGTTATTGTACAAAAAAAGACCAGGTGTCGCACCCGGTCTCCATGATTATTCCCAGTAACGAGGCTCAGATTCCTCTTCGCTTTCTCCAAGTTCGAAAGTGAGGCGACGTGTCGTCGGATCAACGGAGAACGTAGCGTTCGTGTTGTCGATCTGTTTGATTTCCATCGTCTCTTCATCCAAGATGAGAGTCAAGCGGACCTTATCTTCGTGATCTACGAGCAGTACGCCATCTTCCTTCAACCATAAATCGATGACAGGTGAGTAGCGGAGTGTCCAACCGTTTGATAAAGGGATTTCGTTCATAATGAATCTGTTCCTCCTAGGTGATGAAATCGTGTTCTTTATTTATCATGCTGGTCTGTCCCAGAGAATGCAAGTGGTGTACTCGAATCTCGATTAGGATAGGCAATTTGATAAGACTGTTCTCGTTTTTTCATGCGTTCGTACTGTTTTTTGACGCGACGGTATTGAATGTATTCAATGTAAGTCAGATAGGACGTACGGAGTAACTGTCGAATCGATGATAACGATAGGCAAATCGCTAACGTAAAGACGAAAACACCAATCGAACTTGTATAATAACCGGTAACAAAACTTAAGTATGTAGTGATGAGACCCGCAATCGTCGTGAATAAGTAGAAGAGCACGTCCGTTTCCTCCTCGAAATTAAAATATAGGTGTGTTCATCTAATTCGAGGTTGAACTTGATTTTCCTTTATCGTCCTGTAAATGTCCGGAAAAAATAAAAAAATCCACACGGAAGGTGTAGATTTTAAGGGCGATCGATTTGCTGAAGCGCTGGTGTCTTCGGAGTCATATCTGTACTGTTTGATCCTTCTGCAAAAACGATTCCAATCGTAGCAAGGAAAGCAAAAAATGCAAAAACCAATGTTTTCGTGAAGCGTCGAGCGAACGAACGCGATTGAATATTATGAAACATTTTTATCCCCCATATTTACCTAAACTAAACCTTCTTTTTCCTGTTATTTAATCATATATCTTTTTTTCAAAAAAATCACGCAAATGTGTTTCGTTCACAAATATGTCACAACTGTCATCGTGGGGTCGATTTCAGAGGTGAACAGAAAAAGAGTATAGTATGGTAGGGAAAGAACAGCAGGATGGTAAGAATGAACTTGAACCAATTCAAATAGAGAGAGGAGATGACCCGAAATGGGATTACGCGCAGGACAGGTTGTCACATTAAAAGTAGAACGTGAAGCAGAGTTCGGAGTGTTTTTGACAGATGGAAATGAAGATGTGTTGTTGCATAACAATGAACAGACACAAAAAGTAGCTCTTGATGATGAAGTAGAAGTCTTCTTGTATCAAGATAATGAAGGACGTTTGGCATCATCGATGACGATTCCAGAAGCTTCATTTGAAGACTACGTCAAGACGACGATCAATGGGACACGCTATAACACAGGAGTGTTCGCGAATATCGGGATTCAAAAAGATGTTCTTGTCTCACTTGACGATTTGCCGCAACGTCGGATGTTCTGGCCGGAAGAAGGCGATCAACTTTTCATTCGTCTAAAACATGATCAAAAGCTTCGTTTACTCGGAGACCCTGCACCATATGCTTACTTCAACTTACGAGCGAAGCCAGCTCCAGAAGAATGGAACAACATGGACGTCGAAGGTCTCGTCTTCTCACAACGCGAACCAGGCGTCAATGTCTGGGTCAACGATCAGTCAATCGGATTCTTGCATGAACGCGAGATGGAACGTTGGCCGCGTCTTGGAGAAGTCTTGAAATTACGAGTGACAAATGTAAAACCAGATGGTACAGTATTACTTTCAGCACGACCACGTGCCTTTGAAGCCATTGATACAGACGCGGAGTTGATTCTGAACCATCTACTTGAACATGATGGTCAGATGCCGTATGGTGATAAGACAGCTCCCGAGAAGATCGATGAAGTATTCGGTCTCAGTAAGGCAGCATTCAAACGAGCGCTCGGTCGCCTGTTGAAAGATAAAAAAATAGAAAAAAATGAAACGGGTATTCGGTTGACGCAATAATCAAACCGAGTAAGCCTGCGTTTCGAATAGATAGTAAGGAATTCATCATTTTGGTGGTTGCGGCTGGTTTGATTACCGGCGACCATTTACTGAATATACCCCATCACTAGTGGGGGCACGCGATGACGTTCATCGCACGGTCCGGGCACTTCGCCTTTCCCTCGCCCTTATGGCAACGATTATGATGGTGACTTCCCTAAACATTATTATGAGAGAAACCACTCTATCTTTATGGGATAGATTCTGTTATAATAGGTAGTCGATTGTATTCGTTACGGTAGCGTCTGTTTAGTGGCAGACGCTTTTCATATGACAAAGGAGAGTATTTAGCATTGACAACATTTCGTGAATTAAATCTTAGTGAGGCACTTATCAAAGGTGTCCTAAAAATGGGCTTTGAAGAAGCAACACCAATCCAAGCAGAAACAATTCCAGTCGGACTCAGCGGCGTTGACTTAATTGGTCAAGCACAAACAGGTACTGGTAAAACTGCAGCATTCGGTATCCCAACAATCGAGCGTCTTGACGCAAAATCACGCAACATCCAAGCGTTGATCCTTGCTCCGACACGTGAGCTTGCAATCCAAGTAGCTGAAGAATTGAACCGGATCGGTGAAGTAAAACGCGTTCATGCACTTCCTGTTTACGGCGGTCAGCAAATCGATCGTCAAATCCGTGCACTTCGCAAAAATCCACAAATCGTCGTTGCGACACCAGGACGTTTGATGGACCACATGAACCGTAAGACGTTGAACCTCGATCACGTTCAAACGGTCATCCTTGACGAGGCAGATGAGATGTTGAACATGGGATTCGTCGAAGATATCGAGAAAATCCTCGGTGCACTTCCTGAAACACGTCAAACACTCTTGTTCTCAGCAACGATGCCACCACAAATTCGTAAAATCGCAGATCGTTTCATGACGACTCCGACGCACATCAAAGTCAAAGCAAAAGAAATGACAGTTGAAAACATCGACCAGTCATTCATCGAATTGAAAGAAAGCCAAAAATTCGACGTTCTTTGCCGTTTGATCGACACGGATTCTCCAGAACTTTCAATCATCTTCGGTCGTACGAAAAAACGTGTTGACGAGATGACAGAAGGCTTGATCCAACGCGGATACACAGCTGACGGTTTACATGGTGACTTAACACAAGCAAAACGTGACCAAGTCATCCGTCGTTTCAAAAAAGGAACAATCGATATCCTCGTAGCGACAGACGTTGCAGCACGTGGTCTTGACATCTCTGGTGTCACACACGTCTACAACTTCGACGTCCCACAAGATCCAGAAAGCTACGTTCACCGGATCGGTCGTACAGGTCGTGCTGGTAAAACAGGATCGGCTGTCACATTTGTTACACCACGTGAATTCGGTCAAATTAAAACAATCGAACGTGTCACGAACAAAAAAATGTCACGTCGTCATGCACCAACACTTGATGAAATCTTAGAAGGCAACTTGAAGCTTGCTGCACAAGAACTCATTAAACGTGTTGAAGCAAAAGACTCAAAAGAATATACGACACTTGCACAAGAACTCTTAGAAGAGTACGAAGCAGTGGAACTTCTTTCAGCAGCACTTAAAGGATTGACGAAAGAGCCGGATGCAACACCAGTCCAAATCTCTTCAATCGAACCAATCCGCGTGAAACGTTTCGGTAGCAACGGTGGTGGAAACCGTCGTCCTTACGGAAACAAAGGTGGAAGTGGAAGCGGCAACCGCAGTGGCGGATACCGTGGAAACAACCCGCGTGGTGGCGATCGTCGTGAAGGTGGTCGTTCATCTTCTTCATCAGATCGTCGTGAAGGCGGTTATGCTGGACGTAGCAACCGTAGCGAAAGCGATCGTAACCGTGGTGGACGCAAACCACGCTTTGAAAAGTAAACGATTCGAACCGATTTGTCACAGACAAGTCGGTTCTTTTTTATGATTTATCTAAGCGGTCATGATAAAATGAGCCATGAACGATAGGGAGAGGGCTGAATCATTCGTGTATACCATTTATGTAGCAGCATCCGTCTGTCTCGTTGCACTGATCGTCGCGACGAAAAAGATTTGTGAGCGGACGACAAAAGGACATTTTCGTTATATTCCGTTAGCGACCTTATTATTTGGTGGCATCATCTTTCTTGTGCTGGCCATTGGTAAGGGCGGAGCTGTTGGGATTCAATACGGTGTCCTGAGTATCATCTACTTGACGGCGACATTCGGTGTGTATTTGTATATCGCAATGCGGAAAGATACGACGTTATCGTAAAACAGGGGGCTCTCTCGTTACAGAGAGGCTCCTTTTTTGTTAAGATAGAACAAGAGTACAAGGGGGGAATAGAATGGACGCATTAGATGTCATCGTTCATCCCGAAGAGATAGAGGCGTGGTTTCAACCGATCGTAGGCGCTGCCCCTTTTAAGGTGGAAGGGTATGAAATCCAGTCCCATTTTCGTGGAGAACCGTTAAAACCATTTTTTCAGGAAGATGATGTTCCGATCGAGTATCAGCTCGAAGTCATGGGACATGTCGTCCGTCAAGCATTCCAAAAAGTACCCTCCGATACACAAGCGTTCATCCTGATCCGTTGTCGTCCGGCTTGGTTGTTTGAGAACGGTGGGGAAGATTTCTTGCATGTTTTACGTACGGTCGACTCGTCGTTTCCAAAAGAACGGATGTATGTTACTTTGACGGATGTTCAAGTCGATGATTTTGATCGTCTGGGCCGGATCGTCGCGTACTATCAGAATTCTGGACTGAAGGTAGCGCTGGATCGCGCGGAAGCAACGAGTCTCGAACGCGTCTTTTCGATGTCGCCGGATATGTTGATCGTCGATCTATCTTCAATGATTGAGAAAAAGACCGTCTCAGCATCGTATCCGCATCTCTTACAGACGATGGAGCACCTTTGTGATCAGCTTGGAGCGCCACTTTTGTATAAAAACATCAGTCATCTTGGTCAACTTCGATATGCGTGGCAGCATGGTGGACGCTATTACATGGGGAATCTTTTAGGAGAGGCTGCGCCGGAATGGGTCATGACTTGTCCTGGAATGGAGGTCTTGATCCATGAAGTCCCGATGTTCTATAAATATGATCGGGAACAGATGAATCGCCTGTTCCAACTGGAGCAAGACTGGACAGTCCGATTTAATGAGTATTGTCAGTCCTTGAAGTCGGAGCAAGATCTCGATCAATGGCTGCTAATGCTCGCCCGGAAGATGGAGCCGGAATTCATCCGGTTTTACATCACGGACGCGAATGGCTTCCAACAGTCTTCGAATGTCAGTAAAAAGAGTGGCGAGTGGAAACTGTATTCCTTCTACAAGGGATACAACTGGAGTTTTCGTCCTTACTTTATCCGGACGACGGTAGCAATGGAGAGACGGCATAGCGGATATCTGTCGGAACGGTACGTCGACTTCAGCTCGAGTGAACAAACGCGGACGTTTAGTATGCCGCTCAGCAATGGCATGTTCTTATTTGCGGATATCTCCGCAGATTATCTATATCAAGAACGATTGAGTGAATGAGGAGGAAATGAAAGTGTTAGATTATGATTATGAAGCATTACGAGAAATTGGACGCATTGTCGCGATGGCGCGCGACGAGATGGCGGATGCCGTCAAACCAGGAATCACGACAAAGGAACTTGATGACATCGGAGCACGTATTCTGAAGGAGCAGGGAGCAGAATCTGCCCCGATCGTCATGTATGATTTTCCGGGAGCGACATGTATCAGTGTCAACGATATCGCAGCACACGGTATTCCGGGTAAATATGTCATTCAAGAAGGCGATATTGTTAATGTCGATGTCTCAGCTGTGAAGAATGGCTACTATTCGGATACGGGGAAAACAGTCATCGCAGGAGAAGCAAAACGTCCGGAAGATGTCCGACTCGTTGAAGTATCATTGACGGCGCTTGAAAAAGGACTCGAGAAGGTCAAAGCCGGAACGAAGGTCAATCAGATCGGAAAAGCGATCTATGCTGAAACGCGTAAGAGTGGTTTCACCGTCATCCGTAACTTAGCGGGGCATGGTCTCGGGAAGACACTTCATGGTGAGCCGGAATCCATCTCGAACTACTTCAATCGTGAAGAAAACGATCTGCTGAAGGAAGGGCAAGTCATTGCTGTCGAGACGTTCATTTCAACAGGAGACGAGTTCTGTATCGAAGATGAGCGGGATGGCTGGACGTTATACACACCAAATCGGAGCCTTGTCTCACAGTTTGAGCACACTGTCGTCGTCTTAAAGGACGGGTATGAGATTTTGACGAAAGTCGAAGGCAAAGAATCGTTCTAAAAAAGTTCGCATAATAAAACACAAAAAGAGGCAATGGAAGTCAATCCATTGCCTCTTTTTCGTCGTGGTGTTCTTGTTACAAAGAGATCCGGGAGGTTGCCAATTTGTTTAATTGGGACTCGGATACGGCTGGAGCAAAATAGCGAATGTGTCCGTGTTCGACATGATACGGGGTCTCGAGCAAATCTTCTTCAAAATAATCCGCAGTACTTGCCATATCGATCGGATAAGCGAGCCCTGGAAGTGTCGCGAAAGCAAGGGTCTGACGACGTCCGATGCCGCTCTCGAACATCCCTCCGAGCCAGTAGGGCGCTTTTGTTCGAAGGGACAAAGCGTTCGTCAGCCCACCGACACGTGCCGGTTTGATGTTCAGAATCTGACCAGCGTGAAGCGTCTTCATCAAATCGGCATCCGCTGGAGCGACGATGGATTCATCTAGACAAATCGGTGTCTGCAAGAGTTTAGCGAGACGTTGATGTCCGGACCAATCCGACGCTACGAGAGGTTGTTCCATCATAACGAGACCGAATGAATCCCAATGCTGTAATAAAGGAAAGTCTGCTTCTGTGAAGCTGCCGTTAGCGTCAAACATCAAGGGCGCATCAGGGAAAGCGGCACGTACTTGCTCAAGAACGACGGTATCCGTCGGAGCGAGCTTCAGCTTGATCCGTCCATATCCGGAGGCGAGCGCTTGTCCGACGGCTTCGACGGTCTGCGCTGCAGAAGCCCGTCCGAGTGCTTTCCCGCAAGGTACGAGGGATGATTCATCACCTCCGAGATACGTAGCGAGCGATTGTCCGGCAGCTGCTGCGAATAATTCATAAATCGCTCCTTCAAACATCGCTTTTGCCATCGGATTGCCTTGCACGATGCGGAAGCGGTGCGTGACATCTGCTGGATGATGGAGCGGTTGGTCAAGTAACTGGTACAGCAGTGAAGCGATTCCTTGCAGAGAATGTTGTGTTTCGGACGTATACCACGGTGTATCAAACGCGACTCCTTCCCCGTAACCCATTCGTCCTTCCGAATCGGTCAGGCGCAAAATCGTCGTCCTGCGTATCGTTAACGTCGAGAGTGCTGTTTGCATCGGACGACGAAAGACGAGCGGTACATCGAACAATTCGGCAGACCGGAGGGTGATGCTCATAATGACTCCTTCAGTTGTTTCCGCAATAGTTTACCGTTCGCATTGCGTGGCAAAACGCTATGGTAGATGTAATCAACTGGACATTTATATTTGGCGAGCAATTGACTGATTTCCGTTCGGATGATGGCTTCATCGAGTGAACTAACGATGAAGGCAACCGGAACTTGTCCCCATTTAGCATCAAATCGTCCGACGACACCTGCTTCTTGAATCCCATCGATCGAGAGAAGTGCTGATTCGACCTCAGCTGGGTAAATATTTTCCCCACCTGAGATGATGAGATCACTTCGACGATCGAGGACATATAGGTATCCATCGGCGTCCAAACGTCCCAAGTCACCAGTCTTGAAAAAACCGTCTGCTGTAAAGGCGTCTGCCGTTTTCTCTTCATCATGAAAATAGCCTTTCATGATTGTCGGTCCTTTGACTTCGATTTCTTGGTGACGCGTGATGCGGATTTGCGTCGGATAAATGGCTTGTCCAGCTGATCCGATTTTTCGTAAGGCATCCTCAGGCAGAAGAGTCGCGATTTGAGAAGCTGTTTCCGTCATCCCATATGTCTGCATGACAGGAATATTGCGGTCGAGTGCACGCGTCAGAATCGGTAATGGAACAGGACCACCCCCTGTCAGTACGACGCGAAGCGCGTGACGACGTAGTCCGGCGTCGAGCAACCGATCAAGCATGACTGAGACGAGTGAGACATGTGTAATTTTTTCCGTCGTAATCCAGTGTAAGGCGCGTTCTGGTGAAAAATGTGGCTCGAGAATGATCGGTACTCCATAGATGACCGCTCGATAGACGACGGCTAACCCACTCATATGAAACAGTGGTGTGACAATCAAAAAACGATCCTCTGGCAGTGATCCGATATGACGAGCGGCATTCGTCGCACTCGAGAAATGATTCAACATCGTTTGTTCCACAGCTTTCGGATGTCCGGTCGTACCACTCGTAAAGAGCATTGATTGGACGTATTGTTTAGGCATATGGCGTATTAACAGATCGGGCGCTTCTTTTTCATAAGAGAAAGCTCGACACGGAATCGCTGTATCGAGTATCCGGTCTGTTACGACGAACCGCACATCTGCCTGTTTGAATTGGCGTAGCACTTCCGTTTGCGTTAGTCGAGTGTTGATCGGGACGACGGTTAATTCAAGCAATTGAGCAGCGTGAAGAGCGACGATATACTGTGCACTGGATGGACCGTAAAGAGCAATCCGGTCTCCGCGTGTCACGATCGTCGCCCACGTACTCGCCAAACGATGCGCGCGTGCATATAGTTCAGACCACGTCCAACGCTCCGTTTCCGTAATGAGCGCGATGTCATCCGGTTGCTCTTTTGCCCGTGTATAGATCCAAGGATACAAAATAGTCACTTCCTTTTTGATGAATATACGAAAAAGGTTCAATGTCATAAGACGATTGAACCTTTTTTTCATTATGGGAAACGCGGAAACTGTCCGAAGTCAGGATTGCGTTTTTCTTTGAACGCATCGCGTCCTTCTTTTGCTTCGTCAGTCGTGTAGTACAGTAATGTTGCATCTCCTGCGAGTTGCTGAATCCCTGCGAGACCATCTGAATCGGCGTTGAATGCCGCTTTGAGGAAACGAAGAGCCGTTGGTGAATGTTGAAGAATTTCAGCACACCATTGAATCGTTTCTTGCTCGAGATCCGCGAGTGGAACGACCGTGTTGACGAGTCCCATATCAAGTGCTTGCTGTGCGTCATATTGACGGCAGAGGTACCAGATTTCACGCGCTTTCTTGTGTCCAACGACGCGCGCGAGGTAACCAGAGCCATATCCAGCATCGAATGAACCGACTTTTGGACCTGTTTGTCCGAAGCGGGCGTTGTCTGCAGCGATCGTCAAGTCACACACGAGGTGAAGGACGTGTCCGCCACCAATCGCATAACCTGCGACCATAGCGATGACTGGTTTCGGGATGACACGAATCAAACGTTGAAGATCAAGGACGTTTAAACGTGGGATTTCATCGTCGCCGACATATCCACCATGTCCGCGTACCTTTTGGTCTCCGCCAGAGCAGAATGCGAGATCGCCTTCACCTGTTAAGATGATGACGCCGACGTTTTGATCGTCACGTGCACGTGAAAATGCGTCGATGAGTTCATGGACCGTGTGTGGTCGGAACGCATTGCGAACTTCTGGACGGTTGATCGTGATTTTTGCGATCCCGTTCCATTGTTCATATTTGATGTCTTCATAGCTACGGGCTGATACCCATTCCGGAGCGTATTTCATTTGAATTCCCCCAATATGTTAGTGATGAATAAGTAGATTCTTTACCATTGTAACAAACTTTTGCGGTTGGTCGATATGTGGGGCATGCGAAGCATGCAAAATCACGTGAATTTTTTCAGGTGATGCCGCTCGTAAGGCGATGGCGCGGAATTTTTCATCCTCTTCCCCGACGATCCAATCAATCTCTTTCGGAAGGCATGACCAAAGAGAGGGCATGCTTCCTGTACCTTGTGCTCGAAGCGAAGCACTCAGACCTTCAACCGTTTGAGACATACGCTCCTGACGCAGTCGCGTGCGTTGTTGTTCTTTGAGAAGCGCTTGAGGTTTAAATAATCCAAGTGTCTCCCAATGATCAATGAAAGCTTCGAGTCCATCCTTTTCGAGTCGCTCCGCTAACATACGATCGGATGCACGACGTACTTTTCGCTCCACTGCCGTCTTGATACCTGGTGTTGTACTAACAGCGATTGTTCGAGCGATTTGCTCAGAGACGACACTCAACATTAAGGCGATTCGTCCGCCCATCGAATAACCGAGGACAATCCATGGCTCGGATCGTGTAGCGAGCAGCGCCTCAAGATCCTTGACTTGTTGTGTCAAACGCATTCGTTGATTAGACGCTGGTATCGTTTCTCCATGTCCCATCAAATCGAGGCGGTAGACGGTGAAGTGAGTCGATAAATGCTCACTTAGCATGTCCCACGTCGAGAGGGAGCCTGTAAAACCGTGGAGTAATAAGAGCGGTGGACCAGCTCCCTCGATTTTCACATGATAGGGATGACCGCGTAAAATCATCGGAATACCTCGGCTAACGCTTGATTCGTCACGTCCCAAATCGAACGATGCATCTGTACGTTTTCGATTCGTGTTGTCTTGACTTCAAGTATCCGAGTGACATTCGTCTCTTCCGCAAGTGCTTGACGTAACGCAGCAATCGAATCAATCGCCTGATAGGTCACACCGTAGCCGGAGGCAAGGGAGTCGAAGTCGAGATGCTGCGGTGTACCGAATAGTGGCTCGAACACCGCTTGCTCGAGTTGCTGTTGCGGTAAGAAGCTAAAGATGCCGCCACCCGCATTGTTGACGAGAATGATCGTTAACGGAAGCGTGCGCGCTGTCATCAGCCCGTTGATATCATGAATGAATGCCAGGTCACCAACGAGTAAATAGCGGTGTTTGGCATCAAACGTTGCCCCGAGAGCACTCGAGAGGATGCCGTCAATCCCATTTGCTCCACGGTTCGCGAGTAGACGAAGGGGTGTTCCTGTAGGCAAGAACGTATCAATATCTCGGATTGGCATACTATTCGAAACGAATAGGCTTCCTTCTTGTAACGTCGTTAACGCGCGGACGACGTTATACTCCGTCATCTCCTCTTGATCGATCGTCGTAAAGGCATCGGTGACGCGTCGCTCTGCCTGTTGTAACAGATTGAGGTACGTAGGGTCATGCGGAACGGGCTCATGATGTTCGAGTTGTCGCGCGTGACCAATCACGAAATCCGAATGGAGTTGGGGATCGCGCCAATTCCCTGGATGACCAACGACTGTCGTCGGAATATCCCGAGACCAAAGCAGATAAGGTTTTGACGTCGGCATGGCGCCGAAACGAATGATTCGATCCGGTCGGACGTGCTGAGCGGTGGCCGGATGTTTTAGCCATGTATCGTAGTAGGCAAAGACGTGATCATCATGCGATTGCCGCCCTTGACTGAGTGGATCTGCTAAGACCGGAATCCCTGCTTGTTTTGCATACGAGATGACAATCTGACTGTCCGCGGCAGCAAGTTGTGGTCCAAGTACAAAAAGAAGGCGCTCTTTCTGAAGCACGATCGCTAAGGCGTTATTTACTCCCGATGTCGGTTCAGGTAAAACGCCGACAGGACGACCTGTTCGTAAAAGATCGAGTTCAGGCACGAGTGGTTCACGTAATGGAACGTTGATTTGAACTGGTCCCGCCGGTTCCGTCAGGGAGAGCAGGGTTGCACGTTTTGCGACATGAGCGACGTAAGGAAGACTCGCTTCTTCTGCTAAGGGAAGATCAAATGCATGACGAACCTGCTTGCCGTATAGTCCGACCTGATCGATAGCTTGAGGTGCCCCGACATTACGTAATTCATGAGGTCGATCGGCAGTCAAAACGATCAATGGAAGTTCAAAAATATTAGCTTCGGTTACTGCTGAATAATAGTTCGTCGCAGCGGTACCGCTTGTACAAATTAGCGCAACGGGACGAACACGCTCTTCCGTCCGTGTTAAACCTAAAGCAAAAAAACTAGCCGACCGTTCGTCAACAAGGACGTGGGTACGGCTAGACGGATGCAGAAAAGCTGCAATAGCAAGTGGTGTCGAGCGGGAACCGGGACTGATGACGAAGTCCCGGACACCAGACGCAACGAGCGTATCAATTAACGTGTGCATCCACTTAGTCAACATAAATATCATCCTTTTCAATCGAACCAATGTGTGAAAGAGCTTGTAACATCGGTGATAGTTTAGTTTCCGTCTCTGCTAGCTCGCTGTCGAAATGAGAACCTTCAACAAGACCGCAACCGGCATAAAGAATGACAGCCCGTTCCGTAAATAATCCAGAGCGAATGGCAACAATGAATTCCCCATCATCCTGTCCGTTCATCCAACCAACGGGTGAACCGTACCAACCCCGTTCGAACGTTTCAATCTCTTGGATCGCATCGACCGCTAATTGCTTTGGCTCGCCACCAAGTGCAGGTGTCGGATGAAGTTTCTCAATCAGTTGGAATAACGTGACATCTGCTTTTAAACGCGCTGTGATCGGTGTATAGAGATGTTGGATATGACGATTTTTTAAGAGAATCGGGGTATCCGGACAATCCAGTTGCTCTGAAAAAGCAGATAACGTCCGTTCGATCGAATCAGCGACAATCCCGTGCTCTATTCGGTTCTTTTGATCTTGTAATAACGATTGACCGAGTGCCTCATCCATCTCATCCGTCGCGTGGCGCGGTGCAGAACCGGCGACGGCTGCTGTCTCAAGGCGACGTCCACGTTTTTGGACGAGTCGTTCCGGTGTGGCTCCGATAAAGGCCTCTTCCGGATTCGGCTGGAAGCAGAAGACATAGCTACCGGGCTGCGTATCTTCGAGTTCAGCAACGACGGCGGCTACATCAAGTGGGCGGTCCAGTTCGTAGACGACTTCCCGCGCCAAAACGATTTTTTCAAGTGTTGTCTCCAAGTAATGCATCGCTTGTTGAAACGAGGCTTCAAAGGCTTCATTTCCATCCCGAGATAGACGTAAACGCGTGACGCCTGTCGAAGTCGGTGTTTGCGGTTGATTAACTTTGGCGAAATCAAGTGCGAGCTGATTTAAGATTGAATCGACTTGATCCATCGGTTCAACACGGGCAAAGATCGTCACGCGTGTCTTACCATCTTGCTCTAAGAATAAAAACTTCGGAATCGTCATCGAAGCGTCTCCAAAGGAAGACCAGCGATAATCCGGTTGGTTAAGTTCAGTGAAAGAGAATCCGCTGAACGCAAACAAATCATGACCGACATGGTCGCGATTCACATTTGTCCATTGCGATTGAATTCGTAAAAAACGATCCGTTCCTGAAGCCTGAAGTTGTTGTACGATACCAAACCCAATGGCCCGCATCGAGCGATCAGGTGTCGCGAAATAAAATCGTTCCTCGATACCCTGTTCGAGAGAACGCATGTCAGTTGCTTCGATTTCCCATGAATACGAAGCAAGTATAGGTCGTTGTGAGGCATTCGCCTGACTGACGGCCTGTTCGATACACTGTTTTAGCTCTTGTTGAGCGTAAGCCATACCGCTCATTGCCCCCTAGTCTGTAGATACTGTGATATGTTTCACTTATTCTAAGTGTAAACTTTTTGCGGACAAAAAAGAAGGAATAAGCTATCTTGGATTGAACATTGACATCAAAAAACGAAACCCGCTACACTTAGACAGGAAAGGGGTTATTATATGAATAAATCAATCGCTGTCTATTGGCGAATGACACGGCCGCATACACTGACAGCAAGTTTTGTTCCGGTCGTCGTCGGTACGGCAGTTGTCGCACCACGTGTGGAATCGATACGCTTGGATTTGTTCGTAGCGATGTTAATCGCATCGATGTTGATTCAAATCGCAACGAATCTGTTCAATGAATACTACGATTACAAACGTGGTTTAGATACAGAGGAATCGGTCGGAATCGGTGGATCAATCGTACGTGATGGATTCAAGCCAGGTACGATTCTTGCATTTGCACTTACGTTGTATGGCATTTCCGCACTACTCGGTGTGTATCTATGCATCGAGACTTCGTGGTGGTTGCTTGTCGTAGGACTCATTTCGATGTTCGTCGGATATATTTACACCGGAGGACCACTACCGATCGCGTATACACCGTTTGGGGAAGTGGTTGCTGGCTTTTTCATGGGATATATCATCATTGCGATCTCCGCCTACTTGCAAATTGGTTATGTACCAACGGAAGCCATTGCGATTTCGATACCTGTTGCCATCTTGATCGGTTCAATCCTGCTTGCAAATAACATTCGGGACTTGGATAATGACAAGGTCAACGGACGAAAAACGATTGCCTGTCTTGTAGGGCATCGCCGTGCCGTGTACGTTTTGATTGGATTTTTTGCGGCAGCTGTCCTGTCACTCATCATTGCTGTACTGGCATTCGAAGTCTCTTGGTTTGCCTTACTTGCGTTGTTAAGTATTCCGCTCATGATTAAAACGGTCCGTCTCTTCTGGGAGGACTTGCCACCAGAACAACTGATGCCTGGTATGGCGCAGACTGGCAAAGTAAATACGATTTTCGGATTATTACTCGCAATCAGTCTCGTGATTGCGAACATCTAAATTCAAACAAAGCAGCAGGCGATTCGCTTGCTGTTTTTTTATGAGAAGATAGCGAACAGTTAGAAAAAAAGTGCTTCGGTTGTCACTGATTTAAAATTTTACTATAATTGAAGCAATGTGCCTGAAAGATCAATTCAAGGATCGGGAATCAGGAAATATGGTTAGAGGTGGAACTGGAATGAATAAAATCGCGGTAATCGGAAAAGTATTCGTCGACATAAAAGGAACTTCGTTCGCTCCTTTGCACAAGGATGCGAAAAACGTAGGAGACATCACGTTTTCGAATGGAGGAACAGGACGCAACGTAGCACAAAACTTAGCCGTCCTCGGGAATGAAGTTCGCTTTATCTCGACGGTTACGAATGATCAGATTGGCGTGGGAGTGCTCGATGAGCTGAAATCTTACGGTGCGAATGTGGATCATGTCGAAATGTTAGAAGATCATGGAATGGGTATGTGGCTAGCGGTCATGGATAACGAAGGTGACTTGCAAACCTCAATCTCGAAACAACCGGATGCGAAGTTGCTCGAAGAGGCGATTTTACGTCAATCAATCTATGCGCTCGATGGAGTCGATGCCGTTGCCATCGATCTTGATTTGTCTGTTACAGTCTTGGAACGTTTGATTCATCTATGTCGCAAAATGGAGTTGCCATTGTTTGGTGTTTGTGGTCACTTGAGCGTCATTGAACGGAATCGTCATCTGTTACAAGGATTCACTGGATTCATTTGCAGTCGCGAAGAAGCAGAAATTTTGTCTGATCTGTCAATCGTGACGGTAGAAGATGCGATTCATGTAGCAAATGAGCTAGCGAAAAAAGGTGCTCCATTCACGGTCGTGACGATGAGTGAACTAGGGGCGGTCTACGTCGATCGTCGTACGGCGACGTCAGGTCATGTTGGAACGAAAAAAGTAAAAGTCGTCGACTCAACGGGAGCAGGCGATTCCTTCTTCTCTGCTGTCTTATCTGAATTGACAAAAGAAAAACCAGCAGAAGAGGCATTAAAGCTTGGCATGAAAATCGCGGCAGAAGTCATCGCTTCGACAGAAAACGGATTGGTTCCAGAAATGCTGGATGCCATTCAATGAATTAATTTTGAAAAGGGGTGGCGTCATGCCGATTCAACGAAGTGCGATCATTTTACGAAATGAACAGGATGAAATTGCGTTGATTCGACGGGATAAACCGAACGAAACGTATTATGTCTTTCCAGGCGGTGGAAAAGATGATGGAGAATCACTAGAAGAGACAGCGATTCGTGAAGCACATGAAGAACTTGGTGTCGACGTGGAGTTGAATGGCATTGCTGCCATCGTCCGTTTTAACGGATTCGATAACCCTTATTTTTGGGCGAAAGCAATTGGCGGTCGCTTTGGAACAGGTATGGGTGAAGAATTCGAAGAGGAAGGGTCTGGTTATACACCAGTCTGGATTAAACGATCCGAGTTGCCGTCATTGCCGATTCGTCCACCGTCTCTTGCCAAACAATTGGCAGAAATGACAGAACCGTTCTATAAATTGATTCTTTCTGAAAACGAATGAGGTTTTAGTTGAAATAAAATGGGAAAAGTATATTAAAACAATGAGGTGGTCTTTGACTGCCTCTTTTTCATGAAGGAGAGATGACGATGGCGCATTCACGCGATCCTAAAGGGCTTGCCTTGAACTTAAAGCAGCGAATGTCCGATCACAACATTACGGATTATGCAGGGACACTCGCCTATTACTGGTTTTTATCTATTTTCCCAGGTATCATTTTCGTCATTTCCGTCTTGTCGTTCTTTGATATTGATCGTCAGACACTTGAGTCGCAAATCCGGGACTTAGCACCGGGTGGGGCCGTCAATACATTCACGGATACGATTTTTCAAGCCATCAAGGATCCGCAGGGGGGATTGTTATCGATTGGTGCGATTCTTGCCATCTGGTCCGCTTCAAAAGGTGTCGATCGCTTGATCACGACAGCGAACCATGCCTATGGTGATTTCTCGCCACGTGGTTTTGTCGCAGCACGCGGGATTGCTTTACTACTCACGATTGTTCTCGGAATCGGGATGTTATTATTGATTGTCTTGAACGTTCTTGGTGGTCCAATCATCACGTATCTTGCGAATTTCGTTCTCCCGATCGATATGGGGCAAAAAATCTTATTAACGGTCTTGCGTTACGTCGTTTCAACGATTCTATTGATTGGTATACTGTCGATCTTTTACCGCGTCGCACCAAAGCGCCCGATTACCTTTAAGGAAGCGATCCCAGGAGCCGTCTTTGGTGTCATCGTCTGGCAATTACTATCGGTCGGATTTGGATTCTACGTCTCGAACTTCTCAAACTACAATCAGACGTACGGTTCACTCGGTAGTGTCGTTATCTTGTTATTATGGCTTTATTTCACAGGATTGATCATCTTACTTGGTTCTGAATTGAACGCGTCATGGGAACGATTCATGAAAAAAGCGGATCCGAAGAAGATGGAAGAAAAGCGCTTGAAGGAACAAGCAGAACTCGATTCGATTCCGACGAATACGTTCGGATGAAGAGACGAAAAACGTCTGATTGCCATGCGGCAGTCAGACGTTTTTTTAATGATTAAGCGGCTAATCGTTTTTCGGATACACGCTGTGGGAGAGTTGGTAAAGCATCCTGTTGAAGAAGACGTAAGCCATTCAGGATGACAAGAATCGTCGATCCTTCGTGTCCGACGACAGCGAACGGCATGATTAGGAACTGTGACAAGTTGGATGCGATCAATAGAAGGATGACACCGATCGCAAGCGTGATGTTTTGTTTGACGATCCGGTTCATCTTCCGGGCTTTATGCACGGCGTAGGCAAGACGACCTAAATCGTTTTTCATCAAGACAACGTCAGCAGTCTCAAGCGCAGCATCCGTTCCTTCACCCATTGCAATCCCGACATGTGCCAGTGCGAGCGCCGGAGCATCATTGATACCATCACCGACCATCGCAACGGTCCGACCTTCTGTTTGGTATTGCTTAATATAGCGCACTTTATCTTCCGGTAAGCATTCAGCGACGAAGTCCGTTAAACCCGCTTCACGCGAGATGGCTGCTGCCGTGACCGGATTATCACCTGTCAACATGATCGTCGCGATGCCGAGATCGTTTAAAGCGGCGATTGCTGTTTTAGCTTCCGGACGAATCGTATCACGTAATGCATAAAGTGCTACGATTTGTGATCCATTGCTGACATAAACGATTGTATGCCCTTGTTCTTTCAGTGACTGTTCAATCGTGACGAATGGATCGTCTAGACCTTCGTGGAATGCTCGCTTGCCAATGCGATACGTGACGCCATCGACAGTTGCTTCAATCCCGTATCCTGTCACATCTTTGAACGTTGACGGTTCGCGAACATCGGTTTTTAAGTGATCAACGATCGCTTGTGCGAGCGGGTGATTCGACTGGGCTTCAATGGAAACAACCGCTTGTTCGACGGCTCGGATATCGATACCTTCCGCGTACCGACTTTCAGTAACGACGGGTTTACCTGTTGTCAGAGTCCCTGTTTTATCGAAGACGATCGTGTCGACTTGTCCGAGTGTCTCGATATGTGCTCCACCTTTGAAGAGAACGCCATTTTTCGCAGATGCGGCGATTGCGGACAAGGCAGCAGGGGTAATCGACGCGACAAGCGCACAAGGCGAAGCAACAACGAGTAAAATCATCGCCCGATAAATGCTTGTCTCGAATGTCCAGCCGACGACGTAATGAGGAAGGACCATCATCAGGGCAACGACGAGGAGGACGATTTTGACATAACGACTTTCAAATCGTTCGATGAACTGAGCAGAGGGAGACTGCTCACTTTGTGCGTTTTGGACCATATGAATGATTTTTTGGAACAATGATTCATCAGCGGCTTTCGTCATTTCAATCGTCAAGACGCCATTCATGTTGACGGTCGAGTTATAGACGGTATCGCCCGTTTGTTTTTCAACAGGAATCGATTCGCCTGTAATCGATGCTTCTTCGATTGCTGCTTGACCACGAACGATGACACCATCGACCGGAATGCGTTCCCCGGGACGAACATAGACGAGGTTACCGATTACTAGTTGCTCGATTCCAACGACTTCAAGTTGTCCGTTTGCATTCAGACGCGTTGCTTCCTCTGGCTGTAAGGACATTAAACTTTGTAACGCCCGTTCATTTTTATTCATCGTATAGGTTTCAAGAGCACCGGATAACGCGAAGATGAAGATAAGGATCGCACCTTCCATCCAGTAGCCGATGGCAGCGGCACCGATGGCAGCTAAAATCATCAACAATTCGACGTTCAACGTTTTTTCTTGATACGTTTCCGTCAAGCCTTCCTTTGCTTTCGCATATCCTCCAATCACATATGCTGATAAGTACAACGTGACATAAACGGCAGACGCCGTATTGAATTTTTCGAGTCCATAAGCAACTAAAATCAATATTCCGCTAAACAATGCTAGAATCAATTCGTGATGCTCATCCCAAGCATGACGGAATACGGAACGCTGTTGAACATCGGTAGTAGTGGAAGTCATCATATTAAAACTCCTTTCAAAATGTAAATGAGAAATGAAATCATTATAGAAAGAGAATGAGAATGTGATATATCAATGAGTTTAACTGATTGATAATGAGTTTCATTGTCTCTAGATTATAATTATTATTATCTGTAGAATTACTATACCATGCTTCAGTGAAAAGGAACAGGAAAGGAACCAGAAAGATGCAAAAAATTTTAACCCATCGGATTGGTCTCGTCGTCTTTGCATTATTGACGACCTTTTTGTGGGGGAGTGCGTTTCCCTTCATTAAGAAAAGTTATGAATTATTACAGATCACGTCTTCTGAATACGGGGAGCAACTATTGTTTGCGAGCTATCGCTTCTTTTTAGCAGGGGTGTTGCTACTTGTCGTCAGTGTATTCGTCTTTAAACAAACGATTACACTGAAGAATCGGACCTATCCCTATAGCCGTCTTGGTTTCTTTTTGACGTTCTTGCAGTATGTCTTTTTCTATATTGGTCTCTCTTTATCAACCGGTGTGCAAGGATCAATCATTGCCGGCTCGACTTCGTTCTTCCAAATGTTATTGGCTCATTTCCGGTACGAGGACGATCGATTGAATCGATTCAAAGGACTTGCCTTATTCCTTGGGTTTACAGGTGTCATCTTGGCCAACTGGCCGCAAGGTGGGCAAGGTGTCTCATTTGGTCTTGGAGAAGGATTATTGATTGCGGCAATGGTTTCCGGAGCATTCGGTAACTTGATCGCGAAAGAATACTCAGCACGTTATCCGGTGGCACCGATGACAGGATGGGCGATGGTCATTGGATCAATCGGTCTCTTCATCGCGGGCGTCGTTCTCGATGGTCACGTTGCACCGTTTACTTTTTCGACTACGAGTGCCTGGATGCTTGTGTATCTTGCTTTTTTATCCGCGACTGGATTTACGCTTTGGAATCTACTGATGAAATATAATCCAGTCAGTAAAGTATCGTTGTTTATGTTCTTCGTACCAATCTATGGTGTCAGTTTATCTGCTTTGATTCTGGGTGAGACGATTCCACCTCAAGCGTTGCTCGGTTTACTCTTCGTCATCGGAGGTATCTTAGTCTCGACATACTTACCAGTGTGGTTTCAAAAGCGAGGTTGACGAAGATTCAGAATCGTGTAAAAATAGTTTCAATTAAAGTAACTCCAATCGTTCGTTGCTCAAGCCGACCTGTTCGGCTTTTTTCTGTACGGTCATCAAAAGACCGATTCGGCCTTGTCTGAAAGGCTAGTGCGACTATAAAACGGAAGGAGATGAAAACGAATGGAACGGAATGAGATCGTTCGAAAGATCATTGCCACTCGTCGTCCACGTGATGAGTTTGCTCGGTTCGTCGTGACGTGCGTCAGTCAGCAGTTAAAGGAAACCCACGGAGATGTCGATGTGGAGATCATCGAGGCGGAGAGAGGTTACGATTCAGTGTGGTCAATCAACGGTCGAGAGGTCGTCGTGTTGCTCGAGACAGAAGAGCTGAAGCGTGCAAAGGAGCAACCGTATGCAATCGACGATAAGCTCTGGCGGAGTTTTCGACAAGAAGGAATCGTAAAATAAAAAACGGATCTTGCGCATCGATGGCGCAAGGTCCGTTTTTTTAGATTTCGGGTGTCTCGTGACGTTTTGCATACCGCAATAGAAGCGCAAGCGTCGTTAAGACAAGAACAAATAAACTGAAATACAGCATGGAAGGAAGTGTAACGAACAGACTACCAGCGATCGGTCCGAGAATCGAACCAAGACTGAAGGCAATCCCTGCAAGTAAGTTACCGGTTGGTAAAAGATGACGTGGTAACTGTTCTGTCATATAGGCAACACCGAGCGAATAGGTCGAGCCGAGTGCCATCCCACTGACGGCAAAAATCGCGAACAACCAACCGTAACGTTCGAAGACGAAGCAAGCAGTGAGAAAAGCGACGGAACCAATCGACAGTACAGTGACTAACGTCCGACGTTTTCCGAAGTGATCGGCAAGTCGCCCGAGTGGTAGCTGCATGATCAATGAGCTGACGACAAATGTCGTGATTAAGGTACTTGTCTCGGATAAACCATATCCGTTACGCGTCGCAAAAACAGGAAAACTGGCATTCAGTGTGGCTTCGAGAAAACCGTATGTAAAACCAGGAAGTAATGTAAACCAAGCAGTCGATAGGACGAGTCGATACCGTGAAGCAGCACTTTGTAGTTCCTCTGGCATGACGGACGATGGTTTTTCGTTTGGTATACGGAATAATAAAATTAGAACGATGACAGTTAAAGTCCCTGTTAACACGAACGGTAACCAATCGATCACATCGACGAGCGGTGCAGCAAGAGGACCTAAGGCAAAACCGAGACCGAATGCCATCCCGTATAACGACATCGTTCGTCCTAACCGTTCGTTTGGTGTAATGGACGTTACCCAGACTTGTGACCCATAATGTAACGTCTGATCACCGAAACCGACGAGGAAGCGGAGAATTACCCAAGCGATAATGCTTGGGAGTAATGGGAATAAGAAGACAGCCACTGCGACGAGGGCAAGACCGAATGAGATGACAGGAATATAACCACGCCGTCGCAGTGGACCTTCCATAAGAGGTGCGGCAACGATGACACCGATATAGAGGACGGCGGCACTGAGTCCATTAATGAAAGCAGATGTCCCTTGACGTTCTAACAAGATGGACAGTAATGGAATCAGTAATCCTTGTGTGAAACCGGAAATGAAGACGATCGATAAGATGAGAGCAAAACGACGTGACACAAGTAACGACGACCTTTCTTTTTTCTTTTAGCATAACACGCCCCGGACTTCGAAAAGGGAGACCGGGGCGTGTTTCATTTATTTTCTTGTTCAAACCGTGTCGGACGAGGCATGTGCAGGAGATGTTCATCCCAATCCGTCTGATCAAACACTTCATCATGTTCAATGCTATGTGAAGCACGAATACCAACCATCATGATGAACAGAACCATACTGAACGTGCCGATAATTGCGATAATACCTACAAGCCATTCCATCCCGGTCACCCCTTTTTAGAAAACAAAATGTGTCTACTTTGTGACATTTTTCCCGGGATGGCATCGTTCAAAACCTATTTTTCATTTTTAAAGACGACTAGTTTGTTTTGTGAAATCAATCTCAGGGTAATAAGCATTCTTCACAAGCGCGTTCGGTCCAAGGCACTGCACTGCAGGACAGTGACACGACAAACTTTTATTCAGCTCTGTGTCTTGCCACTGGGCATACGCATCATTGAAGGACGTCTCGTGAATCGTACCGAGCGAAGCGAGTTCGTCACCGAAATCGGTTACGATGATTTCACCGTCGAAGATGTTAACGTTGAGACGGGAACGACCATCTGGGTCATTTCGGACCGATACGTTTTTCTCCTGACGCAAGCGACGATGCAGTTCTAAATCTGCCTCCTCCATTGAACAAGCATAGAAGGGGAGTGTTCCGAACAACATCCAGACGTTCGGATCCCGGACGTCAAGCAAACGATGGATTCCATTGCGAATTTCGGATAAGCTAGCGGCTTCGATCATCGACGCGAAGTCAGCTGGGTACATTGGATGCACTTCGTGACGGACACAGCCCATATCGACGATTTCCTTATGAATCGCTTCAAGATGTGGCAACGTCCGTTTATTGATCATCGTCTCGGCAGACACGATGACACCACGTGCATTTAAGACACGAGCATTCTCTTTCATCGTTTCAAATAGTTTCGTCCGTGCTTCACGTGATGGTTTTCGCTCCATCATCGCAAAACCACCATCGATGAAATCATCGGCTGTTCCCCAGTTATGTGAGATATGCAAGACATCTAGATAAGGAATGATTAATTCATAACGAGATAACGGAAGTGTTAAATTTGAGTTGATTTGGGTTTTAGCGCCACGTTCGTGGGCATACTTAAGTAAAGGGACGACATATTCCTTGACGGATTTCATCGAGAGCATCGGTTCTCCGCCTGTGATGGAAAAGGCACGTAGGTGTTCGATTTCATCCAGACGTTGAATGAGCAGTTCGACTGGGATTTCAGGTGACTCGCTACTGGATAACATGTAACCGACGGCGCAATGTTCACAGCGCATGTTACACAGTTTTGTCGTCGTGACTTCGATGTTCGTCAAACGGACAGTGCCGTATTGTTCAATGTCACGATAAGCTTCCCACGGATCGTTTGCGATCGTGATGGGTGATGATTGTGGCATAGGTACTCCTCCTTTTTAGTGCTCCACCTCGTATCGTATGCTAAAATAACGTCGGAATCCAGCGGAAGAAAGGAAGTCTGAATAATGGGAAAAGCAAGAACTGATAAACTTGGTCAAATGAATGTGCTAAAATCAAGAATGCAGCTTCTCTGTCATACAATCGATTCACTCGATGAATCATCAGATATCGAAGATTTGGAACGACTGATCCTATCACTGGATCAACTCAAGGCGAAGGTCGTTCGATATGCGAAGGATATGAAAGAACAAGAAGAAACGAAAAAAGCGGTAGATTGAGACCGCTTTTTCATTTGCACAAACGGAAAGGATGAAATCAATGGCAACAAAAATTAAATTAAAGACTGGTGAGGTCCGTTCAGTCACGTGTCTACGGATGGGAATCAACGGTGAAGGGATCGCGACGCTCGAGCGACAAATCGTCTTCATCCCAGGATTACTCGTCGGGGAAACGGCACAAATCGAAATCACGGAAATTCATGCGAACTATGCGAATGCGAAAATCTTGAAGCGAGACGATCGATCACCAGACCGCGTGACACCGCTTTGCCCGGTCTATAGTGTCTGTGGCGGCTGTCAATTACAACATATGAGTTACGATGGACAATTGCGTTATAAGGAAGAAATGCTTCGCAACGCTTTCTTGAAATCAACGAAGTTGAATGTCGAAAAAGCCGATATCCGCCCGACGATTGGTTCGAAGGAGTGGGGATACCGCAACAAGTCGCAATTCGTCGTCGGGAAACAAGGCAATGAAATCGTTAGTGGTCTCTATTCTGCGAATTCGAATCGTTTGGTCGCAATCGACGATTGTGTTGTCCAAAATAAGGATACGCTTCGCGTCAACCAAGCTGTCACGAAATTACTCAATGACTATAAAGTACCCGTTTACCATGCATCAAAACAAGACGGTGTCATGCGCCATATCGTCGTCCGGACAGGAATCAAAACGGGCGAAATTCAAGTCGTGCTCGTTGCCTTTAAAGACGGCTTCCGTGATCTAGAGGGCTTATCGCGCGATATCATGGACATTCCAGGGGTCGTCTCGGTCGCACTGAACATCAATGATAAGTTGACATCACGTGTCTTCGGAGAAGAGACGGAAGTCTTGCGCGGTGTCGAACGGATTGAAGAAGAAATGGGCGAGTTCACGTATCAATTGTCTCCGCGTGCCTTCTTCCAATTGAATCCGGAACAAGCAGAGCGGATGTATGAAGAAATTGCGCGTGCTGCTGCTTTGACAGGCGAAGAACGAGTCGTTGATGCATACGCAGGTGTTGGTTCAATCGGACTTTGGATCGCTAAAGGAGCAAAAGAAGTCCGCGGTATGGAAATCATTGAAGAAGCTGTCGAAGATGCCAATGCGCACATGAAGCAATATGGATTCGACCATGCCCACTATGTCGTCGGTAAGGCCGAAGCGTGGATTCCTCGTTGGGTGAAGGAAGGCTGGATTCCAGATGTCTTTATCGTCGACCCACCTCGCTCAGGTTGCGATACACAATTGTTGAACGCGATGATCTCGTCTAAAGCGAAAAAAATCATCTATGTCTCGTGCAACCCGCAGACGCTTGCGCGTGATTGTGATCACTTGATGAAAGCAGGATACAAGGTGTCATACATCCAACCGTACGATATGTTCCCACAAACAGCGCACGTTGAAGCAATCGTCGTGCTCGAAAAGAAGAAAAAGAAAAAGTTCTAAGCGCGAAATAAGCCCGTATGCACTCCTTGAACGAGTGAACATACGGGCTTTTTTTCTGTGACTGCTCACTTACGTTTGCGAAACATAATCGAACGTGGCATCACATTCGGAAAAACGTTCCTTCAATTGACTGACGCGGTCAGCTGGGAGTGGACCACGTTCAATCAATTGCTGGTTCAAAGCGAGGTGTTCTGGTCGAGACGTTCCGATGATGGCCGTCGTGATTCCTGGTTCGAAAACTGTAAAACGTAACGCGGTCTCAAGCCAGCTAGATTCCTCGAGTGGATAGGCGAGTTGTTGCGCACGTTCCCAGTATGGTTCAACATATTGTCCGACCGGACGATCCGTGAAGCGCCACGGTGCATTACCGATTGGACGTTTGGCGATGACCCCGTGATTCAAAAGTGTAGGTAAGACTTGATCGACGCGTTGATCAAACAGATTGAAGGATGTCTGGAAACTATCGAAGCGTTTCGTTTCGATGGCATACTGCAAATCTTCTCGGTCACCGGAATAGGCGATGACGCGGACTTTCCCAGCTTGTTTTGCTTGTTCAAGCGCGTCGATGACATCTCCTTGGGCGAGGATTTCTTGACTACAAGAATGTAAGTGTACGATGTCGAGATGATCCGTTTGCATCGTCTGTAAGGCTTGATCGATGCCACCACGGACGGCTTCAAACGTCCAGTCCTGCGCACCGGGAACATCATAGCCGACTTTCGTCGACAGAATGACGTCGTGCCGACGATTCTTTAGAAATTGTCCGACGCGTTGCTCCGATAAGCCGTAGCCGCGTGCCGTATCGATCAGGTTGATGCCGAGATCACGTGCTTGTTCGAGTAAATAAACTGCTTCCCGGTCCGTCATCTGTTCTGCACCGATGTGACCGGCTCCGAATCCAAGCGGGGACACAAATAGATCGGATGTTCCAAAACGCCTTAACTCCACGAACAATACTTCCTTTCAGATGCCTGTAGTTTTAAATCGATGGTGTTCGTTTTTGATGAATATGATAGATCAGATAACCAACGAGTGCCACACCTGCAATCGACCATTGAACGATGGACGAGGATTGCATGAACTGATGGACGGCGAGCACTTCGACTAACATGGCTGGAATTTTTCCGATCGTACTCGCAGTCAGGAAAAGTAGGACGGAGATACTACTAGCAGCACTGATGATGTTGACGATGCCAGACGGGACGAACGGCAACAGCCGTAGTAATATGATCGTCCAAAACGCTTCATGTCCTTGTTGTGCTTGTAGTTTTTGTTGCAAACGAGCGAATCGATCGGGAAGTGGGCGACGAAGGGCATAGCGCAGTCCTTTTTGGTATAGTAGAAACGCACAAACTCACCGATGAAGGAGAGCAATGTGCCCATCCATAGACCGAAATAGACGAGATTCGCAGCGGTGACAAACGTACTTGGTAGGACACCAAGAACACTGATGACGACGCCAACCAAGACACTAACGAATGGAGCGAACGGTCCGAAGAGTTCAAAGGTTTGGATGACATGTTGTTCCATTATTCGAATTCATCCTCTTCATCCGGAAGAAGCGGTAACTCGATGTGGACGGTCGTTCCTTCTCCAAGAACGGAGTTGAACCGGATCGTCCCATCATGACGATCGATGATGTGTTTTGTGATCGCAAGACCAAGACCGGTTCCGCCATCTTTCCGCGTCCGTGATTTATCGACGCGGTAAAAACGTTTCGTCAGTCGATCGAGATGTTCTTCCGGAATGCCTTCTCCTTCGTCCCGGATAAGACAATGCGTCCGATCGCCGATCGTTTCAGTCGATAAGAAGATCTGTTTACCGGGCGGTGTGTACCGTAAAGCGTTATCGAGTAAATTGCCGAAGACTTGCTCAAGGCGGTCCGTATCGCCTAAGACAATTTGATCCGGATCGAGATTCATCACGAACGAGACTCCTTTTGACTGGGCGATCGGTTCCATCCGGTAAATGACATCTTCAAGTACTTGACTGAAGACAAGTGGTTGTTTCGACATCGGATAGGAATCGCGTTCAAGTTGAGCGAGATCGAGCAGATCATTGACGAGACGTTGCAGACGCTCCGTTTCCCGCTCAATGATTTGGTAATACTGCGCACGCTTTTCTTCCTCGAGCGAATCATCCTGCATCATCTCCGTATAGCCACGAATGTAGGAGAGAGGTGTCCGCAATTCATGACTGACGTTTGCGAGGAACTCCTTCCGCTGCTCGTCGACCTCACCGAGCGATTCCGCCATCTTGTTCAATGTTTCTGCGAGTTCTCCGATTTCATCGTCCGATTGAATCGGAATCCGGTAATCAAAGTCACCTTGTGCATAAACAGTCGAGGCGCGCTTCATGTCGATCAACGGACGGATGATCGTGTCGATGATTTGTCGTCCGAAGATGACGAGATTCAAGACGATCAGTCCGATCATGAAGAAGATCATCAGGCGGAGTGGGCGGAATGGTTCACTGATTTGACCGAGTTCCAGATACAAGATCAGCGTACCGACCAGTCGATTGTTTTCGATGATCGGAAATCCAGTCATTAGAATGTCCGTTCCTTCAATCGGATGGGTCCGGCTCGAGACGACCGTCTCGCCATTACGAAGCTGTTCGATGTCCACATTCGTCAAAAAACGGAGTCCTGCCGGATTTTTCTTCAGAAAATCGATGAAGAAGACTTTCGATTCCGTCAATTCATTCGTATAAGTCATCCCATCGTAAAAAGCACCAGATAAGCCTTCGGACTTGTAAATGTTGATTAGCTTTTCTCCTCGGTTCAATAAGATATCTTCTTGCGTCTGAAGATAGAACCGGTCGTAGAGATAAAACGTCAGCAGGACGAACAGAATGGCAGAAAAAACGCTCGTGAACCAAATCGTGATCCAAATCCGGCGCCGGATCGTATAGCGCTTAATCATACTTCCTCGAATTTATAACCGATGCCCCAGACGGTTTGAATCGAGCCACCAGCTTCCCCGAGCTTTAAGCGAAGTGTTTTGATATGCGTATCGACCGTCCGTAAGTTACCGATATAATCCGCACCCCAAATTTGATCGAGTAACTGTTCGCGAGAAAAGACCTTATCATTGTTTTGAGCGAACAGATGCAACAAATCAAATTCCTTACGCGTCAGACTGACCGGTTTGCCGTTGACGTGGACACTCCGACTTTCCGTGTCGAGTTCAAGCATACCGAGCGTTAAAGTAGCCGATTGATCAACTGTAAAGCGGTGAGAGCGACGAAGCGTCGCTTCGATGCGAGCAAGTAGTTCTCGGGGGCTGAATGGTTTTGTAATATAGTCATCAGCTCCGATTTTCAGACCGTGGATGCGGTCGAGTTCGTCCGAACGTGCCGTCAGCATGATGATCGGAACATTTGAGAATTCACGGATGCGCATACAGGCTGTCAAGCCGTCCATTTCCGGCATCATGACATCGAGTAGAACGAGATGGAATGTATTTTGTTGAATGAGATGGATGGCTTCTTGTCCGTTAGAAGCTGTCATCGTCGTGTAGTGTTCTTTTTCGAGATTCGAGACGAGAAGGTCACGCATTTGTGCTTCGTCATCTACTACGAGAATGTTAAACGATTCTGGCATTAGTCTTCGCTCCATTTCCTGTAGAAGAAAAGGTTTCTTCCATAAAGATGAGTTTTCTTATTTATCATACCATTTCAAACTTTAGAAACGCATGCGTGGACACAAAAAAGCATGAGAGACAAGGCCCTCATGCTTCGAGTTGTTGGTGATCGTATAGTGTTTCGAGTTCCCGACCATGAATGTACATGTGGAAACTAGATTTTGAGACTTCATACAGCGTGAACTGTGTTTCGCCAGCATTCAATTGCTCAAGAAGCGCAGGGCGCAACTCATCCGCACAGAACGCATACGGCAATTTTTCAGCTGCTTTTTGTGACCGAATATTGCTTTTGCGAATTTTCATGAAGACACTCTCATATCCGAGCTCGAAGAACAGCTCAGAGAAGAAGGCTTCTTTCGCTAAATGATTGTATCCTTTACCATGATACGGTTTACCTAACCATGTACCGAGAAACCCATATTGTCCTTCGATATCGAGTAAACTAATCGTACCAATCGGTTGATCGAATTCATCTAGGATGGTACGTGATACGATTTCACCACGTTCTTCCTCTTCGATTGCCTGCTTTGTAGTAAACAGAAATTCATCAAAGTACCGTGTTTTTTGGCGGACGTACGGATATACGTCTTGATGCTGCATCAGTTCGAACAAATCAGCGCAGTCGCTCAGCTCCCGTTGCTTGAGCATACTTCCATTCCTCCTTTTAGGACCGCAAGAATGATTGTCGAAAGCTACCTGTCTGACTCGTTTGAACCGCGCATGGTATGCCTTCTTCAGTTGTCGGATAAGATAATATTACCTTCTTTTTTTAAAATTGCAAGAAAATAATTTTTGTGAAAAAAGATACAAAAACAAGATGTTTTCCGTAAGCGTCTAAAACCCCCGAAAGGTGCAAAAAACACCTGGCGGGGGTGGGATTAAGTCAAGTTCAGTTGAGCGTGTTCAAAAATGATTTTTCCATCAATCATCGTCATGAGCGGCTTCGCTAAATAGTCGAGTGGGAAGTGACTCCACAAGACGAGATCCGCGTCTTTTCCGACCTCGATCGATCCGACACGATCGTCCACACCGAGCGAACGGGCTGGATGAATCGTGATCGCGCGTAAGGCGACATCGACCGGTAGACCTTCTCGTGCGGCAAGACCAGCACAGAGGTTCAAGTATTGGACAGGCGTGTATGGATGATCGGTCGTAATCGAAATTTCAAGACCATGTTCGTGAAGAATCCGGTACGTTTCCCATGTCTTATTCTTCAGTTCGATTTTAGACTTTCGCGTAAAGGTTGGTCCGACCGTCACTTTTTCGATCGGTAATTGTTCCATCTCTTTTGCGACGAGATGACCTTCCGTACAATGTTCGATGCGTAAATCAAGATCAAACTCTTCCGCGAAACGAATGGCGGAAAGGATATCATCTGCTCGATGTGCATGTACACGAAGCGGCATCTTGTGATCGAGGACCCGTTTGATCATTTGATGGGCGAAGGTTTCGGAAACCGGTTGCGTTCGAACTTCAAGAAAGGCTTCGCGCAACATCCCCATGATGCCCATCCGTGTCAATTCACCGGCACGACCAGCACTATGGACACGCTTCGGGTTTTCACCGAGCGCCACCTTCAGACCCGCATACTTTCGAAGAATCATATCATCGATGAATCGTCCGTGCGTTTTGATGACACTCGTGACGCCACCGATGATGTTCATGCTGCCTGGCATGACTTGAACGGTCGTGATTCCGTGTTCGACAGCTTCCTTAAAGCCTTCATCCAGCGGATAGACGCCATCAATGGCACGTAGATGAGGAGTCATCGCGAAAATCGTCTCATTCGCATCATTTCCGACGGTTCCGGTACCTTCGTCATATAATCCGAGATGTGTATGGGCATCGATGAAACCGGGCAATAAAAAGTGACCTTCTGCTTCAATGACTTGATCGTCTTCTAAATGATCCAGTAATTCACCGATTTCAATGATTTTCCCATCACGAATGCGGATGTCCCCGTAAAAACTGTCCGAAGTAATCGGATAGATATGTGCATTTCGAATTAAGATATCCAAGTATCGTCCACCCCTGTACTAGTTTGAATGCTCGATTGCTCGTAATGCATCCTTTAGTTCAGCATACCGAAACTTGTATCCGTTTTCGAGCGCTTTTTTCGGGACAACACGAGCTCCTTCTAGTACAATCGTACTCTTTTCACCGAGTGCGAGTTCTAATGCGAAGCGTGGTGCCGGGAGCCAGTGTGGGCGATGTAAGACTTTTCCGATCGTCTGTCCGAAACGGCGCATCGTCTCCGGGTGAGGCGCAGTAATGTTCAGCGGTCCTTCGACTGTCGGAGTTTCAAGCGCGAATAGGAATAAATCGACTAAATCATCGATATGGACCCAGGAGACCCACTGTTTACCGTCGCCCATCGTCCCACCACCAAACAAAACATAAGGCAGACGCATTAACGGATAAGCGCCACCGGCTTTCGTCAAGACGACCCCGATTCGTGGATGGACGAGTCGAATGCCAGCGTCAGCAATCGGGCGTGCAAGGTCTTCCCACGCGACACAGACATGACTTAAGAAGTCAGCGGTCGGTGGGAGGGGATGATCTTCAGAGAAGGTTTGATGCCGATCTTGTCCGTAAATGCCAACCGCAGAAGCGGACAACACGACATTGGGTTTTTGATCGAGTGCTTCAACGATTCGGACGAGCTCCTTCGTCGTGCTGACGCGACTGTCGAGAATGACACGTTTACGTTCATCCGTCCAACGTCCGTCGTTGATCGAAGCACCGGCAAGATGAATGAAGGCATCGACGCCCGCTAAGTGCTGTTCCGGCTTTGCGTCTTTTGTCATCCACTTGATATATGTGATATGCGCATCGTTCGCTTTCGGATGACGCGTCAAGATAAAGATGTGATGTCCTTGATCTAATAAACGCTTCGTCAAGGCTTGACCAATCATACCGGTTCCACCGGTAATCGCAATGTTCATGTAATTCATCCTCCCTGAGATAAGTAAAAGTAGCTTCTTTCCATTTGTTCCCGTTCCATGGTTTCACTCAAACATAGACCTGCCTGTTCATGATATCGTAGAACTACCGAATCAAGTTAGGGGAGGGAACGACATGAAGATTAAACGGATCTCGACGCAGAAAAAGAACAGCGAACGATTCAATATCTATGTTGAGCGTGATGGTAAAGAGGAATATGCCTTTGCCGTAGACGTTGATATCTTAATTAAATACAATCTGCAACGCGATAAGGAACTCGATGACGACTTCGTCAAGGAAGTATTGACGGCTGAAGAACAGCAAAAAGCGTATCGTCTCTCATTGAATCATCTATCGTACCGCATGCGGGCGACGAGTGAAGTTGTCGCCTATTTAACAGAGAAAGAGACACCGGAGCATGCGATCAAACATGCGATCGAGCGATTGACAGAGCAACGCTATCTGGATGATCAACAGTTCGCACTTGCTTATACGGCAACGAAAAAAGCGACGACACCACAAGGACCTGGACGGATTCGCCGCGACCTTGAGGCATTGAAGATACCGAAGACAGCGATTGATGAAGCGATCGTGACGTTTACGGATGAAGAAGAATACGAAAAAGTCCTGAAGTTTTTGCGGCAAAAGCAAAAAGAGCTGCAACGGCGTTCCGTGCGGGAACTGACGCAAAAGCTACAGATGACACTCATGCAACGCGGTTTCTCGTCCGACTTGATCAAGGCGGGTATCGAAGAGGCGTTCCGAGCTGAAGAAGGGGACGAAGAAGAACAAGCGGCCCTTTATCAAGCACGCAAGTATTATCCGAAATACCGGCAACTTGAACCGTTCGAACGCGAACAGAAAGTGAAGCAAGCGCTCGTCCGAAAAGGATTTCCATACGGACTAGCGGCTCAAGTCCTTGAACAAGTCAAAGAAGAAGAGGTGGAATAATAAAAGCAAGACGAAAAATTGACAATTATCCGACAATTGTGCTATTCTACGCACAGACTAAGAAAAGGAGGAACCGTCCTATGAAAAAGCCAATTGGTTTCACTCATATCCAACAGCTGAATACGACGGAGACTCTTGAGCACGTATAAGTAATTCATTTCATGTGCGAGCAAGGGGATTCGTCTCCCGAGCGCGCAGACGAACAAGAATGGATCATGCCCATTTCAAGGCATACTGATTCTCGGACTGCATCCGGAAATCCGTATGCCTTTTTGCGTGCTCGGAAAAAGTACTTCATTTTACAGTAAAGGGGGGACCCTCATGCGTTTATTTAAGCAATTGAGTTGGTTTCTTAAAGAACACAAATCATCGTACCTCGTAGCAGTCGTCTTGTTAATCATCACCGGCTTCATCGATTTAACGCCACCGTGGCTGATCGGTAAGGTCATCGACGGTTTACGGTCGGGATCGATGGACCGGACGACACTTTTGCAGTATGTCGGCGGATTAACGGTCATCTCCATTGTGTCCTTCATCTTGACGTATCAATGGTTAGCGAAATTATTCGGAACGGCCTTTTTATTAGAACGGACGCTGCGGAGCCGCTTCTTTACGCACTTATTAAAACTGACGCCGACATTCTATCAAAAGAATCGGACGGGAGACTTGATGGCGCTCGCGACGAACGACTTAAAGGCGGTCGAGCGGACAGCCGGATTTGGTGTCTTGACGCTCGTCGACTCGTTGAACATGACAGCGATCACGCTTGTCGTCATGGGTGTCGCGATCGATTGGAAGCTGACGCTTGCTGCCTTGTTACCGATGCCGCTTCTCGCCTACGCGATGAATAAGCTCGGAAGTCAGATTCACGGGCGTTTCATCACGGCCCAGGATTCGTTCGGAACGATGAATGATCAGGTCGTCGAGTCGATTTCCGGACTGCGTGTCATTCGCTCGTTCGTCCAAGAACCAGTCGACGTTAAACGGTTCGACGATGTCACGACGGATGTTTTTGAGAAAAACATGCATGTCGCAAAAATCGATGTCTTATTTGAACCGATCATCAAGTTGCTCGTAGGGTTCAGTTACTTGATCGGCTTATCGTTCGGGACATATCTCGTCTTTACGAACGACATCACGCTCGGACAATTGGTCGCCTTTAACATCTATCTCGGGATGCTGATCTGGCCGATGTACGCCTTTGGTGAATTGATCAATGTCATCCAGCGCGGAACAGCAAGTCTTGATCGCTTAGAAGCAACGATGCGAGTCAAACCGTTGATTGCTTCGACACCGCGGAAACACGTCGATCGCCCTGAACGGATCGAGATGAACGATTTGACGTTTACGTATCCAGAGACAGCCCATCCGGTCTTACGAGATTTGAATATGACGATTGAACAAGGAACAACGATCGGTATCGTCGGACCAACGGGATCCGGGAAAACGACGTTCTTGCGTCAATTCTTACGTGAGTATCCAATCGGACGGGACATGTTGACAGTCAACGGCGTACCGTATGAAGATGTTGCGCTAGAGACGGTTCGCGGTTGGACGGGCTATGTGTCACAAGAACATTTACTATTTTCAAAATCTGTTCGGGATAACATTTTGTTTGGTGCAGGTGAAGCGACAGAAGAAGAATTGCAGGAAGCGATTCGTCTCGCATCGTTCGAAAAAGATATCGAGACGCTTGAACAAGGACTTGAGACGATGGTCGGTGAACGTGGCGTTACGTTGTCGGGAGGACAAAAGCAACGTCTGTCAATCGCGCGGGCGATGTTAAAAAAACCAGAGTTGCTGTTGCTGGATGATTCATTATCAGCGGTAGACGCGAAAACGGAATCACATATCATCGATTCAATTCGATCGAATCGCCACCAATCGACGACATTAATTGTTGCCCATCGCTTATCGGCAGTGGCACATGCGGACGAAATCATCGTCTTGCAAGACGGAATGATTTCTGAACGAGGAACACATGACAGCCTGATGGCACAAAATGGCTGGTACGCTCAACAATTCGAGCGACAAAGTGAAGAAATGTAAGGAGGTGCCTTTGCATGAATGAATTGGAATTATATCAACTCGATCCGGCACGTCGGAAGACGACGATCCGTTCGTTGATCCGCTATGCGATGCATGAGAAACAAGCGATCTTCTTAGGATTGTTTCTACTCGTACTGGCAGTCGGTGCGGAATTGACAGGTCCGTATATCGCGAAAGTCATCATCGATGAACATATCGTAGCGATTGAAAAGGACTGGGTCGAAGTTAAAGCAGACGGTGCGGTCACGTATGACGGTCGTCAGTTCGCCAAAGCACAGGATGTCTCGAAAAGTCAGATCGTTCGATCCGTCTCGATCGTCCAAACGACCAACGGCTACTTTTTCGTACCAAAACAAGTCGTCAGTGGGGGAGAGCGGAAAATCAGTGGAAATACGATGACGGTCACGCGTGGAGACAATGTGTACACGTATGATAATATTCAAAAACTGACACAAGGACAGGTCTATGATTTTTATTCAAAGGACTTAAAAGCAATCGGCTGGTTGTCCTTGATCTATGTTCTTTTGCTACTTGCAGCAGCTGGTTTGAACTGGATTCAACAAATCTTGCTCCAGCGATCTGCTCATAAAATCATCAAACGGATGCGGCTTGATGTCTTTACGCATCTGCAACGGTTACCGGTTCGTTATTTCGACCAGACGCCAATCGGAAAAATCGTCAGTCGCGTCACGAATGATACGGAAACGATTCGCGATTTATATCTCGGTGTGCTCGCCCGAGTCTTCTCAGGGATCATCACGATGGCAGGGATTCTCGTCGCGATGTTCTTCCTCGATTATCGCTTAGGACTCGTCTCGCTAATCATCATTCCGATCGTCTATTTCTGGATTCAGCTGTTCCAGAAACTCGCGACGAAGAATAACTTCAAGGTTCGCTCTCTCGTTGCCGACATGAATGGTCAACTGAATGAGAACATCCAGACGATGCC